>JAUWCR010000193.1 GCA_030609215.1 Actinomycetes bacterium
AGTTATATTGACCATCCAGTTATTGGAGATAAGAAGTATGGCAATAAATATTCAGACAAATTAGCCTTAGAAATTGATTTAAATAGACAATTTTTACATGCAAAAAAATTAATTTTTAAAAATCCTGTTACAGGGAAAGAAATAACTATTGAAGATGAACTAGCATATGATTTAAGGGAATGCTTGGAGAAATTAAGGAGAAATAAACAAAGTATTAATTAATTTTTAAAAGGAGAGTATAAATTGGCAAATATAAGAAGAGTGGTATTAGATGTATTAAAGCCGCACACACCCAGTATGGTTGAATTAGCTGTACAGCTGGCAGATATTGAGGGAATAGATGGCGTAGATGTATCATTGACCGAAATGGATCAAAAGGTAGAAAATGTTAAAATAACATGCGAAGGTGATTCTATTAATTATGAAGAAGTAGAAAAAATTATAATCCAGAATGGTGCATCGATTCATAGTCTGGATAAAGTATCTGCGGGTGCAAGCTTAATTGAAGAAGTAACTACTCAACAGGATTAATTTAAGTTGCTCTAATCTCTTGCTTCATAAATATTATATATGAGATAGCAAAACAAATTATTGCTAATGCAGTAATTGCAATTAGTTGAGGCCATATCTGCAGTAGGCTCTGACTGATAGAGAGTGGATTAAGTATCATTTTGCTTAAATCAGAAGTCATTACGGGCTGCAGCATAAAATGACCCCCTACCGGAATGAGTAAAGTCATTATAGATTCAGAGAATAATGTAGATGGAGATATTCTTAATATATTTTGTCCAATAGTGAAATTTTTTATCTGAATAGCAGCACTGGCATTTTCTAAAGGTGCTAATGAATTTGCAATAGCATTCGCAATTATTGGTAAGAAGAACATGAGAAACAGCCATAATGCCATGGAAACTAAAATGGAAGTAGCTGTTTTTTCCATAATTACTGAAAATAACATAGACAGTCCCATCCAGAATGTGCCATAAATTATACATATAAATATAAAGATTAAAATTCTGAGAATTTCTTCCGAAGACGGCGGTACTCCAATTACTCTAAGACCAATTCCTGATATGATAAATACAATACTGGCAATAATTATACCCATAGTGGTTATACCAGCAAGAAATTTACCGTTTATTAAACTATCTCTGTAAATTGGTTGAGAAAGGAGCCTGCTTATAGTGCCTGATCTTCTTTCACTGTTTATTGCGTCAAATCCAAAAATTATACCTATTAATGGTATAAAAAAACTTATAAATGTTATGAAAGATGGTAAAACGTCTCCAGGGGTAGTGAATAATCTTAAAAATATATTCTCATTATAAACAGTTGCAACTGCTCTAATATTTTGAAGTGAAACATAAACTGAAGACAGGCCGGCAACATACACAAGGCCTAGCAGTATTATAAATTTTTTACTGCTAAAATAATCTGCAAGTTCTTTTCTGTAAACAGTGAGTATACTTTTCATCTTACTCCTCTTTAAAGTATTTTAGATATATTTCTTCTAATGCATAATCCTTTATATTCATTCTTGTCATTAAAAGTCCAGAATTAGCAATAGTTTTAGAAATTTCAGATCTTATATCTTCATCACAAACTACCTCAATCATATTCCCATCCTGGTTAATATTTTTAACTTTATCTATGTTTTTTAATTTTTCAATTATATCTTTTGACACTTCTGATATTTCAACTTCTATTCTATATTTTCCTCCGCCAAATAAATTGCCTCCGAGAGTGTTTATTCCTCCTTCGCCAATTAATTTTCCTTTAGATAAAACGCCCACGCGGTGACATATATTTTGAATCAAATTTAACTGGTGGGATGATATTAAGAAAGTAATGTCTTTTTCCTCATTTAATCTTTTAGTAGTTTCAAGGATTTGATTGGCTACTTTTAAATCTAGACCTTCAGTAGGTTCGTCAAATATAACAAGTTCAGGATCTTTTATAAGAACATCTGCAATTCCCAATCTTTGCTTCATACCCCTTGAAAATTGCTTGACTAACTGGTTTTTATTTTTTTTAAGGCTTACAATTTCTAATACTTCATCTATTTTTTTAGGAATTTCTTTTTGATTGATACTATTTAATTCTGCTGTGTAAGCTAAGTTCTGCCTTGCAGTCATATCTTCGTAAAAACCCAGCTTTTCAGGGAGATATCCGGTAATTCTTTTTACCTTGAGCGGTTCCCTGGTTGAATTAAAACCAGAAACACTTATTTTACCTGATGAAGGCTCAGTTAATCCCAGGAGCATCAGTATTATTGTAGATTTTCCAGCCCCATTAGGTCCAAGCAGACCGTATATTTCTCCTTTACCTATATTTAGGTTTATATTATCAACTACAATGCTATCGTTGTATTTTTTTGATAGGTTTTCTGCAATGATTATATTATTGTTTGTTTTAATATCCATATAATTATCTTCTTCCTAATCTAGCAAAAATTACAGCTACTCCTATAACAACAACGACAATAATTCCTATTCCAACCCAACCCCAGATTGTTGGGGTTAAAACAGTAACTCTGATATCAATATTGTCATTACTGTTTTCACTGCTTACCCTAACTGTTAGCATGTAATCACCAGCAATTGTTTTTTCTGGAGGGTTAATAATTAAATCAATTTCTTCGGTGATTCCAGCCTCAAGAGATTCAATATCTTCAGGGTCAAGTTCGACTATCCATCCTTCTGGTTCATCTGTATTGAATTTTATATTTTCTATCGATGTAGAACCCGAGTTTTTAAGTTTTAATGTAAAGTGATTATCTTTTCCCGAAGATATATCTGTGTCATATCTGCCGCTTTTTGTAGTTAGGCTGAGTTCGTAAGATGCAGTTATTATTGCTTTTAACTCTATAGAATTCTCTAACTCTAATTCTTCATTGGAAATTGTCACAACTATGTCGTATTCGCCGGGATCCATCTGTACAAGCGGGATTGCATAAATTTTAATAGATTCATTTTTACCAGGTTTTAACTTAAT
>JAUWCR010000210.1 GCA_030609215.1 Actinomycetes bacterium
ATTATTTCTATTGCTGCTATTACTGCATAGGATTTATAAGAAGAACCCGGATAAATTTCCTTGCGGCTTGATATTTACAGTATATTTAGGAATTTATTCCATTTATAGAACTTTTATAGAATATTATCGTATTGACAGCAGTTATATTGGCGGAGTAAAGGTTGTATACATTTTAAATGTAATAACAATTATTGCTGCAATAATTATAGCCTATAACTTAATTAGCAAATTTAGGGAAAAGAAAAGACTTAAGGAAATGCAAAAGATAGAAGAACAATAGGTCTTAAGAAATGATAGATTCTTAAAAAAATATTGATCAGGCAATCTTGATTGATAAAATTATACTAATTTATGCAGGCTGTAAATACAGCCACAATAATTCTGGCGGTAAATATTTATTTTTTTGGCTGTATTCATTGTTTTTTTAAAACCATTCTTTTTTTTAAAGTCGGCTGAATAAAATTTTAATTTTTTATTTGCAGCTATAGCTGTTCCAATGCTATTTATTATATCCTTATTTTTATGAGGGCTAACAGTTAGAGTTGTCCCAAATAAGTCAAATTTTAATTTTTTAGCTGCAGCAGCTGTTCTTTTTAATCTTATATCAAAGCAGATGCTGCACCTTTTTCCACCTTCGGGCTCAAATTTGTAGTTTTCAGTTAGCCTAAACCATTTTCTTAATTCATATCTATCTATGATTAAAGGAATGCTATATTTTTTAGAAATTATTTTTACACTTTCCAATCTTTTATTATATTCTTTCCTTGGGTGAATATTTGGATTATAAAAAAATAAAGTAATTTCAAAATCTTTTGATAACAAAGATGTTGGATACAGTGCACAAACAGCACAGCAGACATGCAGTAGAAGCTTTGGTCTATGATTAGAACTATTTTTATAATTAGTCATTAAACTGTCCTTGTATTTATTTTCTTTTTTTAATATATTAACAAGAATGTATATTAAATAGAAATGTTGTAACTGTATTATTGTAGTATGTAAGTAGTATGTGAATTATTTTTATACAAATTTAATAACAAGGTAATCAGATGAGTTATAATTTTCTAAAAATAGAAGCCCCAAAAAAAACTGAAGACTTAAGTTCTTGGCTTGAAGGATGTTTGGAAATTGATTCTTCCGTAGGAGGAACTGTCAGCAAAATACTTGGAGAAATAAAGGTAGATGGGAATAAGGCAGTTTTAAAATATTGCAAAGAATATGATGGACTAAAAGCTGGCAGTATCAATGAGATTAAAGTAAGCAGAAAAGAATTAGAAAAAGGATATAGTAGCACTTCAAAAAGGTATCCCGATCTTATAGAAGCTTTGGAAGTAAGCTATAAAAATATAGAAAAGTATCATACTGTTCAGTTTGAAAAGGAGTCAAGTACCTGGTATGTAGAACCTGAAAGTGGTAAGAAGTTAGGGCAGATTTTTCGTCCTATCAAAAGGGTCGGAGTATATATTCCTGGAGGAAGATATATTTATCCTTCTTCAGTTCTCATGACTATAATACCAGCAAAAGTGGCTGGTGTAGAAGAAATAGTTGTATGCAGTCCTCCTAATACTGATGGTAATTTAAATAATATACTGCTGTATTTATTTTCAAAGCTGGACATAGATGAGATTTATAAAATTGGTGGAGTTCAAGCTATAGGAGCACTTGCTTA
This sequence comes from Actinomycetes bacterium, assembly GCA_030609215.1. GTDB lineage: Bacteria > Actinomycetota > Humimicrobiia > Humimicrobiales > Humimicrobiaceae > JADHVM01. Next base: position 1,670 of record JAUWCR010000210.1, read on the forward strand.
TGGAACTGAAAGTATAAGGAAGGTAGACAAGATTGTAGGTCCAGGGAATATTTTTGTCACAACAGCTAAAAAAATGGTATTTGGAGAGGTTGGTATTGATGGCCTGGCTGGTCCCAGTGAAGTTGTAATCTTAGCTGATAGTACGGCAAATCCAGATTATATAGCTGCAGATTTAATTTCTCAGGCTGAGCATGATCCACAGTCAAAAAGTATTTTACTAACTACATGCAGGGATACGGCAAAAGCCGTAATTGAGGAAATCTATAGTCAGGCAGATTTCCTGATAAAAGATTCTGGTGGTGAGATAAATGCTTCTGTTATTTTGGAATCTTTAAAGAAGAATTGCAGGATTGTTTACAATAGCAGTGATAGTTTTTTAATTGATATTTGCAATACTATAGCTCCTGAACATTTGGAAATAATGATGAAGGATTGCGAAGGTGTATTGAAAAAAATTAAGAATGCAGGTGCAATTTTTCTTGGTGATTATACTCCTGTGGCAGTTGGAGATTATATTGCTGGAACAAACCATGTTATTCCTACGGGTACAAGTTCAAGATTTTCATCACCATTGGGAATATATGATTTTTATAAAAGGAGCAGCATAGCTTATTACAATTATGATATGTTAAGAAAAGAGAGAAAATATATAGAAGTTTTAGCAGATTATGAGAAAATGTTAGCTCATAGTAATTCAATAAAAGTGAGATTTAAAAATAAGAAGGCAGATAAAAATGGTTAATGTAAAATTTAAGTCATGGATTAATGATTTACCAGAGTATATCCCAGGTAAAACATTAGAAGAAATAAAAGAAAAATATAATTTGAGAGAAGTTTACAAGCTTGCTTCTAATGAAAATATATTTGGACCATGCCAGGAAGTTTTAAGATATATCCGAAATAATACAGATTATATTAATTATTATCCAGATAGTGATTGCAGGGAAATAAGAAAGAAAATTGGTTCAAAATA
>JAUWCR010000094.1 GCA_030609215.1 Actinomycetes bacterium
TTTAAAAGGGCAATGGCTAATATAGATCTTTATGTTCCACCAAGTGGCTATGCACATAGTTTAAAGGAAGCTATAGAATTTAGCAAAAAACTAAAATTCCCGTTAGTAGTCAGACCAAGCTATACTTTAGGTGGATTAGGAGGAGGTGTAGCTTTTAATAAGGATGAATTTATAGAAATAGTTACAAGAGGCTTAGACTTTTCACCAAAATCTGAGGTATTAGTTGAGAAATCAGTTGCAGGCTGGAAAGAGATTGAATTGGAGATGATGCGGGATAAAAATGATAATGTAATTATTATATGTTCTATTGAGAATTTTGACCCAATGGGAGTACATACAGGTGATAGTATATGTGCAGCTCCTGCCCAGACTTTAACTTATAAAGAATATCAGAATATAAGAGATGCGGGTATTAAAATAATGCGAGAAATAGGAGTTGATGCGGGGGGATCAAATATCCAATTTGCGGTTAATCCAGAAAATGGGAAAGTAGCAGTTATTGAATTAAACCCAAGGGTTTCAAGAAGCAGTGCTTTAGCTTCTAAAGCAACTGGATATCCAATTGCAAAAGTTGCAACAAAATTAGCTGTTGGTTATACACTGGATGAAATTCCAAATGATATTACAAGGAAAACACCTGCTTGTTTTGAACCATCAATAGATTATGTGGTTGTAAAATTCCCAAGGTGGACTTTTGAGAAGTTCCCTGGAACAGATGCAAGTCTTACTACAAGAATGAAATCAGTTGGCGAAGTCTTAGCAATTGGCAGGACATTTAAAGAAGCTATTCAAAAATCTATCAGGTCCTTAGAAATAGACAGGCATGGTCTTGGATTTGATGGAAGAGATAATATAAAAGAAGAATTGCTTTATGATAAATTATCAATTCCAAACCAGGATAGAGTTTTTTATATAAAGTATGCTTTTGAAATTGGTAAAAGTGTAGAGGAGATATTTAATTGTACAAAAATAGATCCCTGGTTCTTAAATAATATTAAACAACTGGTTGATTTTGAGAAAGAGTTTAAATCAGACAGTATTAAGAATGTTGAAAAAGAGAAATTACATGAAGCTAAAAGATTGGGATATTCGGATATTCAAATTTCTTTTTTATGTAAATGCAGTGAGGACGAAGTAAGGTCTTTAAGAAAAGAGTTGGGAATCAATCCTACTTTTAAAACAGTGGATACTTGTGCTGCTGAATTTGAAGCTTACACACCTTATTATTATTCAACATACGAATCAGAATGTGAAATAAAACCTTCAAATAAAAAGAAAATAATCATTTTGGGCAGTGGGCCAAATAGAATAGGTCAAGGTATAGAATTTGATTACTGCTGTGTTCATGCATCGTTTGTATTACATGAGGATGGTTATGAAACTATTATGATAAATTGTAATCCAGAAACTGTAAGTACTGACTACGACACTTCAGATAGATTGTATTTTGAACCTTTAACTTTTGAAGATGTTATGAATATAATTGAGGCAGAGAAGCCATATGGTGTTATAGTCCAGTTCGGCGGCCAGACTCCGCTAAAGCTTGCGCTAAGTCTTCATAAGGCAGGTGCGAATATATTAGGCACAACGCCTGATAGTATTGATTTGGCTGAGGATAGGAAGAGATTTGGCTTAACATTAAGTAAACTTAATATTACACAACCAGAACATGGTACTGCCATGAATATTGATGAAGCAATAAAAATTGCAGTAAAAATAGGTTACCCTGTTCTTGTAAGACCCTCTTATGTATTGGGTGGAAGAGCTATGAAAATCGTATATGATGAAAAGAGCCTTATAAATTATGTTAAAGAGGCAGTCTTAGTTTCGTCTGAAAAGCCGATTTTAATAGATAAATTCCTTGAGAGTGCAATAGAAGTTGATGTTGATGCGATTTTTGACGGAGAAGAATTATTTATTGGTGGAATTATGGAGCATATAGAAGAAGCAGGGATACATTCAGGTGATAGTGCCTGCGTATTGCCGCCATTTTCATTGAGCGCTAAGGTTATAGGCGATATTAAAGATTACACGTATAAAATAGCAAATAAGTTAAAAGTAGTTGGATTACTCAATATCCAATATGCAATAAGAAATTCTACTGTATACGTGCTTGAGGCAAATCCAAGAGCATCAAGGACGGTGCCTTTTGTTAGCAAGTCTATAAAATTGCCACTGGCAAAAATTGCTGCGAGAGTAATGACTGGTAAAAAATTAAAGGAAATTGAATTTAAAAAGATTGATCCATTAAGTATTAAATATTATAGCATAAAGGAAGCAGTCCTGCCTTTTAACAGATTTCCCGGGTTTGATACAATTCTTGGACCTGAAATGAAATCAACCGGAGAGGTTATGGGTATTGATAGTAATTTTGGAATTGCTTTTGCAAAATCACAGATAGCAACAAATCAATTATTTCCGACATCTGGTAATGTTTTTATAAGTGTTAATGATAAAGATAAGGATAAGATCATACCTATTGCAAGAGAATTAATAGATTTGGAGTTCAAATTAATTGCTACAAAAGGAACAGGTGAGATGCTGGAAGGCAGTAATATAAAATGTGATTTAGTTTTAAAGATTAGCGAGGGAAGACCAAATGTTCTTGATTTAATAAAAAATGGAGAGATTGATTTGATTATAAATACTCCTGAGGGAAGCGGTGCCAGAAGTGATGGATATTACCTAAGAACTGCTGCTGTTATGCATAATGTACCATCCATTACCACGCTTTCAGCAGCATCAGCAGTTATTCAGGGAATACATGAGTTAAAAAACAACTCAAAAGTTAAAGTTAAACCTATTCAGGAGTATTGATGAAGCTTTTAAAAGAAGAAATTTTAAATAATGAAAAATATGGTGAAAATTTGTATAAAATGGAAATTTTTTCACCATACATATGCAGGAATGCAGGAGCGGGTCAATTTATTAGTGTAAAGTGTTCGAGAGAAAAAATATTTGATCCAATGCTTAGAAGACCTTTTAGCATTTATGATATTGAGAAAGAGTTTAATGTATTTTCTATATTATATTTAGTGAAAGGCAGGGGAACTTATTTATTATCCTTACTTAAGAAAGGAGATACAGTAGATTTTATTGGTCCATTGGGAAATCCTATAGCATTTAATATGAATTCTAATGATTATTTATTAATTGGCGGGGGAATTGGGATTGCTCCTTTGTATTTAATAACAAAAGTTCTTACTAGCGAAAAAAAGAATGTTTTGTTTATTGCAGGGTTTAAAAACAGTAATTTTGCAGGTATAGAAAAGGATTTATTAAAAACTAAAGCATATTATAAAATATTTACAGAAGATGGGTCTTACGGTAATTCTGGCTTAGCAACAGATTTTATAAAAGAAAATATCAATAAGTACAATAAATATCAATTCTACTGTTGTGGTCCGGTAGATATGCTTAAAGCTTTGCAGGAAATTTTTTTAGGTAAAAAAATTTCAGCAACTGCAATAGTTGAACAGAGAATGGCTTGTGGGATTGGAGCATGTATGGGTTGTGCAATAGGAATTAAAAATGAAGATGGTGAAATTATATATAAAAGAGTCTGCAAGGATGGTCCTTCGTTTAATATAATGGAGGTAATATTTGACTGAAAGTAATAAACCTAATTTATCTGTAAGGTTAGGAGAGATAAATTTAAAAAATCCTATAGTTATGTGTTCAGGCACTTTTGCCAATGGATTAGAGTATAGTAATTTTTATGATATTTCAGAATTAGGAGCAATAACTACTAAGAGTTATTCTTTAAAATGTAAAGATGGTAATAAACCGCCAAGAATATGGGAAACTGCATGTGGAGTATTAAATTCAATAGGTCTTCAAAATGACGGGATAGAATCATTTATTAACGATCATTTACCAAAGATTAAAGATATGAATGCTGATATTATACTAAGTCTTTTTGGGGAAAGTTGTGAGGAGTTTAGAGAGCTAGCTTTAGCAGTAAAAAAAATAAAAACCAATATTTTAGCAGTTGAGCTTAACTTATCATGCCCCAATGTAGAAAAAGGCGGAATGATTTTTTGCTCTATGCCGGAAGTGGTTGAAAAAATAACTATTTCTGTAAAGGAAATTCTAAATATTCCTGTAATTGTTAAATTAAGCCCGAATACAGGTGATACAATTATGATAGAATCTGCTAAAAGAGCAAAAAATGGTGGTGCTGAGGCAATTTCGTTGATAAATACTTTAGTCGGAACAGCAGTTGATATTGAAAATATTAAACCAAGGCTTGGTAATGTATTGGGTGGACTATCAGGACCTGCAATTAAACCTATCGCATTGGCTAAAGTTTATACCTTAAGCAATGAAAATATTTTACCTATGATTGGTATGGGAGGAATATGCACATGGAATGATGCAGTAGAATTTCTTCTGATGGGAGCTAATGCTATTGGTATAGGTACTGCAAATTTTGTTGAATATTGTGTTGGTTTGAAGATAATTAAAGGAGTATCAGATTATTTAGAGAGCAAGGATATCGATGATGTAAATAAAATAATAGGTAAATTATCTAATAAGCAGATTATAAAGTAAGTTACAATAAGATTTAAATTACAAGGGGTCCAGTAATAGAGAAATGAAGAAAAAGAGATTAGAAATTAAAGATAAGTTAATTATAAGCATTGATGTAAGTAAAAAAAATGATGTTATTAGTTTATGCAAAAGAATTAATAATAAAGTTACAACTCTTAAATTAGGATTGGAAGTAATTTACAGTACAGATTTTAGTATCATTGAAACAGTAAAAAGTTTTGGTTATAAAATTTTACTGGATTTAAAACTGCTTGATATCCCAAATACAGTTACAGGAGCAATTAATTCTATTTATAAATTGAATATAGATATGGTTACTATTCATGTGCTTGGAGGAAAAGAAATGCTAAGTGTTGCCAGAGATAAACTCCAGGAGTTATCAGAAAGAAATAAAGAATTGCCGCCTTTAATGTTTGGAGTAACTATTTTAACAAGTTTAGGTTCAGTTGATTTAAGAGGGATGGGTTTCAAGGACGGTTATTTATCAACAGTATTGAATTTAGCTGGAGTTGCAATAGATTCTGGTATAGAAGGTATTATTTGTTCACCAAATGAAGTTAGAGCTATAAGAGAAAAATTTGGAAATAATTTCTACATTGCTACTCCTGGAATTAGATTAAAAAGAGATAGTGCTGGTGACCAGAAAAGAATTAATACTCCCGGCAATGCTGTTTTAAATGGTTCAGATTTTATTATCGCAGGAAGATCTATTACAGGCAAAGATAATATTGAAGAAAATATAGAAATTTATTTAAATGAAATTAGTAAAGCATTAAAAAGTAATGAAAGTTATAAGTCAAATTAAAAATTTAGATGTATTAAAGATACTGAAAGATACAGGTTCTATTTTAGAGGGCCATTTTAAATTAAGTTCTGGATATCACAGCAAATACTACTTGCAATGTGCAAGTTTGCTGAAGTATCCTGAAAAAACATCAAATATTATTGATAATGCCTTAAAAATACTTGATAAGGATATTAAAAAATATAATATACAAACTGTAGTATCTCCAGCAATCGGCGGGGTTCTATTTGGATATTTGATTGCATATAAATTGAAAACAAAAATGATATTTACTGAAAGAAAAAAAGGGAACATGGAGCTCAGGAGGCATTTTAATATAAGTCAAGGTGAAAATATATTGATTGCTGAAGATGTAATTACTACAGGAGGTTCTGTTTTTGAAGTTATAGACATATGTAGAAAATTTGGAGCGAATATTAAAGGTATTAT
>JAUWCR010000075.1 GCA_030609215.1 Actinomycetes bacterium
CAGGGCCAGGAAAAAAGAAGGAAGGGAAGGAAAGCTTACACTGGTCAATAAAACAAATGTTCTAGCATATGTAGGAGATCTTTGGAATAGGGCATTTATAGAAATGGGAGAGAAGTTTCCTGATATTAAAACTGATTACAATCATATTGATGCTGCATGTATGTGGATGGTTAAAAATCCAGAGTGGTATGATGTTATAGTTGTGCCAAATATGTTTGGAGACATAATTACTGATCTTGGAGCGATGGTTCAAGGCGGTATGGGAATTGCAGCAGGAGGAAATATTAATCCCAATGGAACTTCTATGTTTGAACCTATAGGTGGTTCAGCTCCAAAATATACTGGAAAGGGTGTAATAAATCCACTGGCAGCTATAGAGGCAGGAAGAATGATGCTAAAACATTTAGGAGAGAAAGATGCAGCTAAGTCTATCGAAGATGCAGTTGCTTATGCATGCAGGCAAATAAAAAGTTTAAGTGCTGGCAAAATGGGTTACAGTACCACACAAGTAGGAGATATGGTTGCTGAATATATGAGTAAATAGCTGCTATATTTAAGATTTTTAGGACAAATGATAATATTATCATATTATAATTAAAACGGTATTTCCCAGTAGAAATTTCCACAAGATTTATAAGGAGAGAATGAAATGAAATATAAATTAGATTCCAGCGAAAAAATAATTGAAGAAGAAGCTGAAAACTATAAAAAAGTCTCTGAGCAGAAAAAGAAAATAATCGGATCGATCTTAATGAAAAGTTCAAAGAAAAAGGTTATTACTCTAAGATTGAACGATAACGATCTGGAACAAATAAAATCTATTGCAGGCAGTGAAGGAATCCCTTATCAGACATTAATATCAAGTGTGCTGCACAAATATATTAATAATAGGTTAGTTGATAAAAATGAAGTCCTAAAAATATCGGAATTATTAAAATAAATGTGTTTAATCTATACAATTATAACGTATTTAGTAGTCAAACTTATCTGATTTGTCTGGCCCTTCCCGGAGGAGACCTTTCTTTGAGACTCATATATTCCCAAATAATAAAGTATCTTTTTCGCAATCTTATAATTCTCTATAAACGCAATTATCCTCTTATATCCTCTACCCCCCCCCGGGGGACAGATAAGGGAATCCACCTCATATATTTTTTCAGGTAAGCCTTACCAGGATCTATTACTCTTTTTTTAAATACGTAGAATCCTGAATGGCAGAGATAAGATATAAAAAACTTGACTATTTGCTTAGAATGGCACATACTCCTAATTGGTAATACTAATTTGGAGGGCGATACGAAATGAGATTTATAAAAAGGATATTAGATATAAAACTTCCCCAGAAACAATCAGCCTTTTTATGGGGACCAAGGAAAACAGGTAAAACTACATATTTGAAAAAACACTTTCCCGATAGCTTAATATTTGATTTTTTAAAGACAGACTTTTTTATTGAAGTTTCTAAGAATCCAGCGTTATTACGGGAACGTATACTAGCAAAGGATAAAAAGACACTTAAATATCCCATAATAATAGATGAGGTCCAGAAAGTTCCTCAGGTCCTTGATGAGGTGCACTGGCTAATTGAAAATAAAGGATTACGGTTTATTCTTTGTGGCTCAAGTGCAAGAAAATTAAGAAGGGGACATGTTAATCTTTTAGGAGGCAGAGCATGGCATTATGAGATGTTTCCGTTTGTCACAGCTGAACTTAAAAATATAAATCTTTTACATGCATTAAGCCATGGGATGGTGCCGACACATTATTTACAAGATGACCAAGAGTACAAGAAATCTTTAAAAGCCTATGTGCAGGATTATTTGAAGGAGGAAGTTTTTGCTGAAGGATTAACTCGAAACATTCCTGCTTTTTCGAGATTTTTTGATGCATTTGGTTATTCGCATGGTGAGCTTACGAATTATTCCAATATTGCCCGTGATTGTGGTGTAGATTCAAAGACAGTTAAAGAATACTATCAAATTCTCATTGACACATTGCTGGCTGTAAGAGTTAATCCTTTTAAAAAAAGACAATCGCGTAAAATTATAACTAAAGCACCGAAATACTATCTGTTTGATGTAGGAGTTGCTAATTATTTAAGGAAACAGCATTTGGAAGAAGAGAGGGGTGAGGAATTCGGAAGAGCTTTTGAGCACTTCTTATTAATGGAGATACTTGCCTATCGATCTTATAGTGGTAAAGATTTTACAATAAATTTCTGGAGGACAAAGACAGGCTTGGAAATAGATTTTATCTTAGCACGAGGTGAAATTGCCATAGAGATAAAAGGAGCAAGTCGTATAGACAAAAGAGATCTCAATGCATTGGTAGCTTTTGCTGAAGAATATTCGCCAAGAAGGAATTTAGTAGTTTGCAACGAGAAAGAAAAGAGGCTTCGTGGTAAAATAGAAATACTACCCTGGAGTAATTTCCTGAAGGAATTATGGGCGGGAAATGTTTTATGACAGTTATCAATTTTGTAAGAGTTGATGATTACATTTATTTAGTCCCTCATGTAAAAGAAGAAAAACAGATTTATCTAAAAACCATAATTCCAAGTGGATCAGGGCTTTAATGGGTATAATTTTAGTGACGTATTATAAATTTCTTTCCAGGGATTGCAAGACTTGAAGGGAGCAAATAAATGAAATTAGGAAAAATTGAGAAATGGTTTATAAATAGAGAAAAACATTCAAAGAAAGTAATTGAAAAAGCTGAAGGATTGCTAAATTTAATTGATATTAAATCAGGCCAAAACTATCTTGAAATAGGTTGTGGCAGCGGCGCAGTGGCAAGGTATGTTTCTAAAAAATATAAGTTAAATGTGACTGGAACAGATATTGATAAGGATCAAATACTTCTTGCCAGGAGGGACAGTACTCATATAAAAAATATTACTTTTTTAGAAGCAGATGCTACTAATTTACCGTTTAAAGATAAAAGCTTCGATATAGTGTTATCAGTAAATGTCCTGCACCATATCTCTAATTGGATGGATGCTCTAAAAGAAATAAACAGAGTATTAAGAAGTAATGGTTATTTTATTTTAGAAGATTTATTTTTTCCAGAATGGACAGAAAAAATTGGAAAAATATTAGCCAGGCGTGCTTATGGTATTACTACTATAAATAGTATGGATTTATTTATTGCTACTAATAATTATTCAATACTTCACTCAAGAGTTATTAAATCACTAATGTGGAATAATCTTAGAGCTATTTATAAAAAAAGATGAATAATACAATATCACTTACAATTTGCATAGATACAGAAAAGCTCACAGATACCTAAAATTATAAGAAATTAACAAATCCATAATAAAAATAAGTAAAAAAAGCAGTTATGGATGAGATTATAGAACCTGATACAACTTGTTTGACAGTGTGCTTCTTAATCTTAACTCTGGCCCACCCTACCATAGGGATTAATGGTAGTAGGAATAGCATCCATTTACCAAACAGTATATTAAAGGTTATAACCATAAAAGTTATCCAGGCAGTATGGATGCTTACCTTCCAGAAATAAGTTATGATTCCAAGAATAATAGTCGAAATTATGATTATCAGAAAAATAGCTTCTAAAAATAAAGGAGCTTTCAGGATATATAAAATGAAGAAACCTATTATATTACTAATAACAGTTATAATTAGCGGTTTTATCCTATCCTCTTTATTTGAAATGTGCAGGTCACTTATTACTTTCTTCCTTAATAATATATGTATATATAGGCAAGGAATTATCATTGCAAATGTCAAACATAAAAAAGCCCAGCCTAATGCTTTTGTGATATTGTCTACTATTGCTAGACAAATAATGACAAGCATTGGAATTGAAATAATTGTCCCATCAAAGATATAAGATAATATTTTTGCAAATTTACTCATTACTTTCCCTAATATTCTTTCTATATCTGGAATAGTTTGATAACTTATATGCATGCATCTTGCCTTGGCATGCTCTAGTCGGTTTGTTTGGCGATTGATAGCGAAAAAATCTTACAAGATACTGATAATTTCATGACAAGAATAAAAAAAGTTATTTATTCATTTTTACATTAATCTAATATTTTTAATAATAAAAACTAAAATCTAAAAGATTAAATTGCATTATTACGTTTTTATATTTATAATAACATTATTATAGTATGTTTAAATTAATTTTGCAATATTAATTTAAAATTAACAACTTATCTATAATTGATTGTAAGTAAAGTTTTTTCAATCAGATGATTTATAATTTTAAATAATAATGAAATAAAATGGAATATATAGACAGCCAGGAGTTAAAAAATATGGTTTCAGCTGGGTATATTTGGCTAAAAAATAAATCCAGGGTTGTAGATGATTTAAATGTTTTTCCTGTTCCGGATGGTGATACAGGAACAAATATGTGTTTTACCTTAAAAAGTGTCGTAGATGAACTTTCAAAAATTGAAGATATAAAAAAAGTCACTGTAGGAGAAATTTCAAAAATTATTGCTGAAGGCAGTTTAATGGGGGCAAGAGGCAACTCAGGAGTTATTCTTTCCCAATTTTTCTATGGTCTAAGCTGTGAGATGAATTCAAATGAAAAAATAAGTATAAGCAAGCTTGCAGATGCTTTGCATAATGGCAGTGTGTATGCTTACAGGAGTGTATCTGATCCTGTTGAGGGAACTATTCTAACAGTCATGAGAGAGATGTCACAAACTGCTCTTAAAAATAAGGACACAATCACTAACATTACTTTATTTTTTGAGAAAATATTAATAAAAGGTAAAGAAGTTTTGAATGAGACACCCGATATGCTGCCTGTATTAAAGGAAGCAGGAGTAGTAGATGCAGGTGGATGCGGGTTCATCTTTATTATTGAAGGAATGATTAGATGCCTAAAAGGTAAAAGCTTAGAAGAAAAGGAAATTACTGAAAGAAATATACCATTACTTATAAATATATGGGAAAAAATATTAAATTTGTCAAAGAAGGAAGCGCCGGAGGATGTTGACTTAATATTACAAACAAAAATTCTTAGGAAGGGATTAAAGAAGAGAATAAAAAATATAATGGGCGGAATTTCTTTAAGCTCCATTAATCTGCCGCTGCTTTTTGTATATAAAATCTTAAGAAAATTTCATTTTAATAATATAGGCGCATTAACTTCTATCGGTCGCAGAATGGTAGAAGTATGGAAAGAAAAACCGGAGGAAAGATACTGTCTTGGATTTATTTTAAAGGGAGAAAATCTTTCTAAAGATATTCTATCTGATAGATTAAAAGATTTTGGAAGCTCAATCATAATTGCTGGCACAGGCAATTTACTTAAAGTTCATATTCATACCAATAGACCTGAGGAAATAGTAAAAGCTGTAGCTATGTTAGGCGATGTATTAAAGATAAAAATTGATGACATGTATGAGCAGCAGAGTAAATTCTTATCTGATATGAAAAAAGATGATAAGTATAACAATAAAGTTGGAGTAATAGTAGTTGCTTCAGGCAAGGGATGGAAGGAAGTCTTTAAAAGTTCGGGCACAGCGTATATCATAGATGGTGGCAAAACTATGAACCCTTCAGTAAGAGAGATTTTGAAAGCTTTAGAGAAAGTTGATTTTTTTAATATAATGCTCCTGCCTAATGACGGTAATGTATTACTCAGTGCAAAACAGGCAATAAAATTAACCGACAAAAATGTTGAAATAATTCCATCGAGGACTTTGGCGGAGGGTATAAGCTCCTTGTTATCTTTTAACCCTGAATACAGCCTGGAAGAGAATAAGAAACAGATGGAAATAGTTTTAGATATGGTTAGCACAGGGATGGTGGCAAAAGCTACCCGCCCGGTTAAAAATGGAAATTTTACAGTAAAAAGAGGAGATTTTGTCGGGTTGGCAAAAAAGGAAATAATAGCCATGGGGAATGATTGTCAGACAGTTGCTCTGGACATGGTTAAAAAAATAGTAAAAAAAGACAGCAGTCTTATTACGATATATTGGGGAAGGGACAGCAATAAGGTTAAAGCTGAAAGTTTATATCAAAATTTAAAAAATGAATTTCCAGATATAGAAATACAACTGTATTATGGCGGGCAATTTTATTATTATTATATTGTATCTGTTGAATAATCTTTACACTAGCTTAATATTATATCTGGTAAAGTAACTCGTTAGCTAGGAATACGGATAATTATTATAAATTATTTATAATGCTTTTGTTTAATTTTATTAAAATTTAATAAAAGGAGAGAAGATATGCAGGATGTTGTAATAGTTACGGGCAGCGGGCATGGTCTCCCGGAGAAAATTATAAAAGAATATGGCATAGTAATATTTCCCTTTGGGATACACATAGGAGAGGAAGGTTTTAGAGATGGTGTTGATATTACACCAGAAAAAATGATAAAGATGATATATGAGAAAAAAATTGTTCCAAAGACCAGCGCTCCTACTATAGGGGATCTGGTAAATATTTTAGAACCTATAAAAAACGAAGGCAAATCTGCAGTATTTGTACTAATGTCATCTAAATTAAGTGCTGCAACTTATGAGTCTTTAGACAATGCTAAAAAAAAGGCAGGTGC
>JAUWCR010000178.1 GCA_030609215.1 Actinomycetes bacterium
TATTTTATTTTAAAAAGTTAAGAAAAAAAGAAAATACAAGGTTATATTATTTAAAGTTAGATGATGAAGAAACTACGGCTATATTTAAGAAAAATTTAAAAGAAGCAGACTTTATCGTTGATGCAATATTTGGTACAGGAATTAGCGGCAGGAATATTTATGGGCCTGCTGAGAAAATAATAAATGATATCAATCAGTTAAGGGAGAAAGATAAAAATACTGTTATATATTCAATTGATATTCCTTCAGGAGTTGATTCTAATAACGGTATGATTTTAGGAACAGCTGTAAAGGCAGATGTAACAGTTACTTTTGAATGTAAAAAACTAGGACTTGCAAGTTATCCTGGTGCGAATTATGCAGGTATTGTTAAGGTAATAGATATTGGCATTCCTAAAAAGTATTACGGTAACTATGAACAGATTTTCGAAGCTGATCTGGAATGGGTTGCTGGAAAAATACCGCAGAAAGAACCATGGACATACAAGCATAAGGTAGGAAAATTACTTGTGATTGCTGGTTCTGTAGGGTTTACAGGTGCTGCCACAATGACCTGTCTTGCTGCTTTAAGATCAGGAGCAGGGATTGTAACTCTGGTTTGTCCATGGGAGCTTAACAGTATTTTTGAAGAAAAATTAACAGAAGTAATGACCTATCCTGTTGAGCAGACTGAAGATGTTTCAATACACATGGATAGTTTAGATAATATAGTACAGATTAGCGAGGATTTTGATGCTTTAGCAATTGGTCCGGGAATCTCAAAAAATCCCAGTACAATTTGTCTTGTTAGAGAAATACTGGGGAGAATAAAAAAACCTACAGTGCTTGATGCTGATGGACTTCGGGCACTTTATGGCCCAAGGGAAATTATAAAAAGTGGTAGTGATGATCTGTCACATGTAGTTATAACACCTCATAGCGGTGAATTAGCTGCTATACTTGGAATAGAGAAAGTAGCTTTGCACCAAAGACTGCAGGCAAATTTGGAAGTAGTTGAAAAGCATGGGTTAACATCAGTTCTAAAAGGTGCTTCAACGTTAATATCCAATTACAATAAAAAAACATTTATCAATCCAACAGGAGATTGGGCGCTGGCTACAGCTGGTACTGGAGATATATTAACAGGCGTAATTGGTTCTCTTTTAAGTCAGGGATTGGGTATAACAGAAAGTGCAGTTTGCGGAGTTTTTATTCATGGGATGTCTTCTGATATAGTCAAAAAATATACGAGCAGGACTTCTCTTATTGCAACAGATCTTTTAGAAGGAATTAAAAAAGTTTTTCTAAAGATAGAGAAAATGAAATACTAGAGGAGATTAATAAATGACCAGGGTAGAAATTAATATAGAAAATGTTGGCCATAATTTAAAAGTAATAAAATCATATATTGGTAATAATAAAACTAAAATTATGGCTATTGTCAAATCAAATGCTTATGGCCACGGGATTTTGGAAATATCTAAACAGGTAATAAAAAATGGAGTTGATGGATTAGGAATAGCATTAGTAGATGATGGAATAAAATTAAGAAATGGGGGAGTAAAAGTTCCTATTTATATTTTAGGCGAATCTCCACTGAGTATTACTGGGGATGTATTAAAATATAACTTAACTCTATCTATAAATTCCTATAAAAAAGCAGAAATGGTTTCAAAAAGATGTGCGGAATTAGGAGGAGAAATAGATGTGCATGTAAATATTGATACTGGTATGAACCGAGTTGGTATTAATTATGGAAATGCTGTTGCTGAGATTAAAAAGATTGTTTCACTTCCAAATATAAATGTTAATGGAGTTTTTACACATTTTTCATGTGCTGGTGACGAGCAGGATACATACACAAAAATTCAATGGGCTAGATTTAAAAAAATTATAGGCGAATTAAAAAATAATAAAATAAATATAAATTTATTTCACTGTTCAAACAGTGCTGCCTTTCTTAGATATAAGGAAATGAGGCTGGATATGATAAGGCTTGGAATTCCTATCTATGGCTTAAGTCCTTTTAATAGTAATTACCAAAGATGGCTCGATAAGGAGGCTGTAGATACTATATCAAGGCTAAAATCAGTTCTAACATTAAAGACGGGGATATCTTTTATAAAAAAAATAAAAAGCGGGGAATATATTTCATATGGCGGCTCTTTTAAAACAAATCGAGAAAGTATCATTGCTACCATTCCTATAGGCTATGCAGATGGCTACTGTAGATTACTTTCTAATAAATCGGTTGTATTAATTAATGGCCAGTATGCTCCAATTGTTGGAAATATTACAATGGATCAGTTAATGGTAGATATAACTGATATTGATGGTGCAGAAAAAATTTCTGTTGGAGATGATGCTACTTTAATTGGCGGCTCTATTGGCGGAGAGGTATCTGCAGATAACCTGGCAAATTTAATGGGGACCATAAATTATGAAATAATATGTATGTTAAAAGATAGAATACCAAGAATATGTATAGGCTGATCTTATTTCATATAGCTTTGAGGTCCAGGTAAGAAAATGATTGATTAAAAAATTATTATATATTTTTTGGAGGATGATATGAAAGTAGTTGCTTTTAATGGAAGTCCCAGGAAAAATGGGAATACGTCAATTGCTATAGGGGCAGTTCTTGCTGAACTGGAAAGAGAAGGAATTGAAACTGAAATTATCCAGGTAGGCGGGAAGGATATAAAAGCCTGTAATGGATGCGGGAAATGTAAGGATACAAAGGATGGATTTTGTGTCATAGACAAAGATATTCTAAATGATTGTCTTAAAAAGATGTATGAGGCAGATGGTATAATTGTAGGCTCGCCAGTTTATTTTGGCTCTGTAACCCCGGAGACAAAAGCTTTGATTGATAGAGCAGGTTATTGTGCAAGAGCAGGAGGATATCTTTTAAAGAGAAAAGTTTGCGCAGGAGTTGCTGTTGCCCGAAGACAGGGCGCAGTTTCAGTAGTTAATCAAATTAATAATTTGTTTATATTAAATCAGGCAATTCTTCCCAGTTCAATCTACTGGAATATGGGGATAGGTAAAGGTATCGGCGAGATAAAAAATGATGAAGAAGCTATGAACACAATTAAAATTTTGGGAGAAAATATGGCCTGGCTATTGCAGAAACTTAGCTCTTAAATTGATTAAAGCCTTTGGGTTTTATTCCAGTTTGAATGATGTATTCATTACAATATAATTGTAAGATGATGTAGTGATATTAAAATATTACATGAGTATTATAATAAGCATAGATAATTGATACTATATATT
>JAUWCR010000046.1 GCA_030609215.1 Actinomycetes bacterium
TTATTTGATTCTGGCATTCTTACTTATAATTATTATAATTCCAAAACATATAAATCATTCAAAAAGCTTTGGGGTTAACTTTAAATTTCGAAAGGAAAAAACAGTTAAAGATCTATTTACTCCAAAAATAAGGTAATACAAAATATACTCTACTCGCTATTATCCTTAACTAGATTCAACTCATTCTCTTCTGAGACATCATATACTCTACCCTTCCAGCATACACCTTCACCAAATTTTGCCTGCATATATGAATTCATAGAAATTAATGTTATGTATACTATTGCAAAAGGGTGAAATAATAACATATCAAGTATTCTATTTTTAAATCTGATAGATAATACGATTCTAATTATTAAAATTACAGCAACCTGCATAATATTTAAAAATACTAGGATTTTTGCCCAGTCAAAAATAAAAATACCCATTGGAAGTAATATAAACGGAAATAAAAAAATAATAGAAACTGATAAAATACAAATTGATTGAATCCAGAAATTATAATTAAAAGCAGCCGAGATTACCTTAGAAAACCCTCTGACAACTTCTTTAAGACTCCTGTACATCCTGCAGTATACATTACTTCTTCCATCAAAAATCATAAATCTATAACCGCATCTTTTTACCTGTTTTGATATATGTATATCATCTAGAATTTCTCCCTTTACAGATCCATGTCCTCCTATCTTTTCGTATACATTTCTTTTAAATAACATGAACTGGCCTATGGCTGTACAGAATAGGGGATGCCTGGTTTTTTTGATTAGTCCCAGAGGCACAAAGCAAAGAATAGCAAAATTAATAAAAGTAATAGTCATACGTTCATGAAAAGTTACTTTTATCTGTTTGGGATATACAGAAATAGCATCCAATCCATTGCATATAAGAGAAGCTAGAGCAGAAGATATTGAATCAGGAAAGTGAAGTGTATCTGCATCAACAAATACAAGGTAGTTACCCTTTGCATTCTCTGATAGCTGATGGCATGCATAGCTTTTCCCAAGCCATCCAGCTTTTAGCGGTTTTCCTACTATTAGCTTTACTTTTCTGTCTTTAGATGCAAATTCCTCTACTACATTTGCTGTTTTATCTTTTGAGTTATCATCTAAGACCAGTATCTCTATGTTTGGATAGTCCTGTTTTGTAAGGGATCTTAAGCACCTGTATATATTCTTTTCTTCATTTCTTGCTGGTATTAGGACTGATACTAGAGGGGGACTGTCTATTATATTTTTGGGTAGTTTGTAGTTTTTTGTGTTTTTAAATATTATGTTGTTTGCTATAAAGTTTATAAGTATTGCTATAAGAATAGCTAGTATTATGTATTGGTGTAGTAAAAACATTATACTTTTACTAAAAAATTGTAAAAAAGGACGACTTCATCGTAACATATTTAACTATATTTTTCTTGATAATTAGAAATAATCTTTAACGAGATTTTTTAATTCCAGGTCAGGGTTATAGTTTTTAAAAATAATATTATTTAGGCTATTTAAAAGGGGAAGCTCTTTTAATAAATTTTTATCCAGTTGGTCAAGCCATTTAATAGCAAGATTTAATGTATTGTATCCTTCACCAATCTCTCCATCATCATACATCATTTGATATGCTTCTTTTGGTTTTATTTTTTTTCCAATCAATTCTCCCAATCTCCTGTTTCTCCCAGATTGAGCTGTAACATATAAATCGCCAATACCGGCAAGGTCAAATACTGTATTTTTATTTCCAACTATCCTGTATACAATTTTTGACATCTCTATAATGCCCTGATTAAAAAGAATGGAATTAAAATTATGATACATTCCCTCTCTGGTTGATTTATATAAACCATCACAAATTCCTGGAGCTATTGCATAGATATTCTTTAACGCAGAGCATATTTCTACACCAGAAACATCGGTAGAGGTTAAGACTCTATAATAATCGGTTGAGAATAATTTTGCCAGTTTTTTAATTTCACTAGAATTTATCCCATATATACTTAAAGATGGTATATGATCAGCTAACTCTACTGCCTTGACAGGACCACCAACAGATGCCCATTTGAATTTTTTTCGCGGAAATTTTTCTTCAAACAGTTCCTTCGCAGTGCTGCTTAATTGTTTTACTTTTCCGTTATGATATATAAATCCTTTTGTAAGGGTAAAGAAAATATAATCTTCTTTGATGTCTTTAATACTTTCAAGAAGCTTTTTAAATACTGGTAGAAATCCTTCACTTGAAATGCCGATAAATATTATATTTCTATCAATTATTGATTTTTTTAAATCTTTGGAATGATACAAATTTACATTTTTATGGAGTAGTTTTTTTAGTTTTGGGTGTTTTCCTTTAATACAACTATTAATTATATTATCATCCAGCCATGTTCCCCACAAATTTACATCAAAGCCATTTTCTGCCAGGGGGAAGGTAATAGCACTACCCATATATCCTGCACCTAAAACTGCAATTTTTTTCATATTTATCTCCTGGTATTATTATAATTATATAGTTACTGCAATATACTTATTTTTATAATTTCTATATCATTATATTTCTAAACTTAATTTTGTAATTTTATTTCCATAATAGCTTCTTCTGAAAAACCAGCTCTTCTGGTTAAAAAGTAATATTTTTTTATTTTTTTTACAGAAAAACCAATTTTCTCGTAAAGTTTTTTGGCTCTTGGATTTGTGTCTACAACTTCAAGCCTTGCTGTTTTAAAACCTTGCTTCTTTGCATAGTCTAAGAAATTTTTTATTAATTTTGTGCCAATACCACTGTCTCTTATTGATTTTTCAACAGCAAAATAATTAATTCTTACCTCTTCTTTTTTTAACTTGGGTGAATCAATTCTAAACAAGAACCAGATAAAAAATGATTTTAAAAAATTGAATTTTTTATTTATATTTGAGAAATTCATTTTTAAGAACTCATTATTTAGATAGTGGATTCCTAAAAAACCAACAACCTTTCCTTTAGATATTGCAAAAAATCCTAATTCTGGATTTATCGATCTTTCCAAAATTAGTATTGCTTTATCCTTTGGTCTAATAATACAGTTAATTTTTCTCCCAAAAGCCTCATAAATAATTTCAGCTGTCTGATGGTAAAGATGCTCAGGCAGCTCTTTTATTATTTTTATTTCAGTTCTCGCATCCATGTTGTGTTTAAATGTTTAAAGGCTTAAAGTCCAATGGCTATCGGCTATTTTATATTTTAGTTAATTATACATAAATTTTCTCTTAATTTAATTAAAAATCTATAATAGTGACCATTAAAAATAATCTTAATAATTCAATTTAAAATTTTATTCATTAGTAGTTATAATTAATTGCCAGGAAAACCCCGCCTGCTTGCGGCAGGGATGAATTGGCAACAAAATCACTTGAGATTCAATGAATGTTTTAGTAAACTATATAATAGTTGACTGCTCTGGTCTAAGTACCAAAAAAGTTCTACCGAAGGGCATACGGAAAGTAACGCTTGTGGAGATATGAGCAGCCATTAGGCACTCAGCCCAAGAAAAAGAATGTTTAGATAACTAAGCAGAAGCCATAGGGCTTGCCCCGTGGAGAGTCACTTACTATTTGATGTAAAGTGATTAAAATAAAAAACAATTAATCGAGTAATTAAATAAGTTAAATAATAAGTACAGCAGTAATAAATATAAAAAGATATTACGATAGATTAAGGAGAGAAGGGTAAATATGTTTAAAAAGCTGATTCCGAATTTGATGGTAGAGGATGTAAATTATACTGTAGATTATTATGAAAACATATTGGGCTGTTTTGAATTGATTGCAACTGACCCCAAGGAAGGTAAATTTGATTGGGCAATGATGAGGAGTGAAGAAGCTGATATAATGTTTCAATCAAGAGAGAGTCTTGGTGGTGTAATTCCAGATTTTAAAAATAAGGAAATTGGAGCTACGTTAGTAATTTATATTGAAGTAGATAATGTAGAAGAACTATACAATCTAATCAAGAATAAAGTTGATGTTATTGAAGAATTAAATACAACTTCTTACGGGATGAAGGAATTTTTGGTTAGAGATTGCAATGGATATATATTAGTATTTGCACAATAATAAAATATTTATATTTGTTTTTTATTGTGATAACTGATGATTGTATGCCACGCGGTATTTTTAAATTAAAAAATGTTAGATAAGTTTTTATATATTGGTTTTGTATTTATTTACTAATTTAATATAAGGTTTAGGTGATAATATTTATGGACTCAAGAATACAAAAATTAGCTAAAATTCTTATAAATTACTCGTGTAAAATTAAGAAGGGCGAGAAAGTTTTAATTGAGTGTATTGGTGATACTGCACTCAAACTTGTAGGGGAACTTATAAAAGAAATATATAAGGCTAGAGGAGTACCGTTTGTAACATTAAAGAATTATACTATATTAAGGGAGCTCTTAAAAAACTCAAGCATTGATCAGTTAAAGTTGGTAGCTGATTATGAACTGGGGCGTATTAAGGATATGGATGCTTTTGTAGGCATAAGGGCAAGTGATAATGTAAATGAGATGAGCGATGTGCTGCCTGCAAATATGAATGCATATATGAAATATTACTTAGGCGTAGTCAGTGAGGAAAGAGTAAATAATACAAAATGGGTAGTTCTAAGATATCCTAATAATTCCATGGCTCAACTTGCAGGCTCAAGCCTGGAAGCCTTTGAAGATTTTTATTTTAATGTTTGTAATCTGAATTACGCTAAAATGTCTAAAGCTATGGATAACCTGGTGGAACTTATGAATAAAACTGACAGGGTGAATATAAAGGGGAAAGGTACCGATTTAACTTTCTCTATTAAAGATATTCCATCAATAAAGTGTGCAGGAGAATATAATATACCTGATGGTGAGGTTTTTACAGCTCCAGTAAGGGATTCTATAAATGGTAAAATATTATTTAATACACCTGCTGTATACCAGGGTATTACCTATGAAAATATTAAATTAGAAATTAAAGATGGAAAGGTTGTTAAAGCTGAAGCCAACCATACAGAAAGAATTAATAAAGTCTTTGATACTGATGAGGGTGCAAGATATACAGGAGAATTTGCATTAGGTGTAAACCCATATATATTATCACCTATGAAAGATGGATTGTTTGATGAAAAAATAATGGGAAGCTTCCATTTTGCATTTGGAAAATGTTATGAAGAAGCGTCTAATGTAAATAAATCGGCAATACACTGGGATCTTGTTTGCATACAGACACCAGAGTATGGAGGAGGGGAAATAATTTTTGATGATATTCTGATAAGAAAAGATGGAAGATTTGTTGTTGAAGAATTAAAATGCTTAAACCCAGAAAATTTAAAATAAAGAGATAGGAAAATATTAAAATATTAATCTTACAAGATATATTATAAAAGTTATAATAAAACCTGCTACCAGAATAAAGAAGAGTATTCTTGATACAAGACAGCCTACCCTGGCTGCACCTCTAAAACCAAAAATCCCTGCAATTATGGATAGAACCAGAAGTACTATTGCGATTATAAGTAGAGTGGACATAGTAATAAAATTTCTTTCTATAGTGTTTTAAGTTTTATATTATTTATTTAATAAATTTAGTGAAAAATTTAGTTCAGTAAAATTTATTAAGATGTTTTTAAATATTATCATAAAAAAGAGCTTTTTATTAAAAAATATATAATATTTTTATTAGCTGCAGTGTTTGTAAAATAATTTTATAGTACTATATTATCAATACTGCAAGACATAATATAGAATAGAAATAGAATAGAAAAATTTAATTTCTATATTTTTAGTGGGATTAGCGGAAATAGGTATTAAGATATTATTTTGGAAGGGGGAATATTGTGGCAGATGAAAAAGATTCTAATAAAAATAGAGCTGTAGAGAATTTTGCTGATATGATTAAAGAATTTGGTAATGCAGTAAGTGAAGTATTTAAAGATCCTGAACTAAAAAAGAAGGCAAAAGAATTTGGTGAAAGTGCAGTAGAGTCAGCCAGGACTTTTGGAGACAGGTTTAAAGATGAAGATGTGAAGAATAAATTCAAAGATGTTGGAAAAGCTGCTCAGAAATTTGGTGAAAGTGTAGCAGAATGCTTTAAAGATGATAAAAAAAAACAGAATAAACAAAAGAAAAAAAAAGATGAAGATATAAATTCAGATATACAGGGAGCACCTTATAAGCCAAGATATGCTAAAAATGATGAAGAATTTGGATATACTGCAGACCAGGATCTAAAAGAAACCGGAAGCGGAAGGATTGTAGGGTATAGTTTCTCTATAACATGGAGTATTGTTTTTATAATATTTTTTAATTTTTTTAATAAATATATTTCATATTATCATCTGGAAACAATAGATGGTGTCACTACCTGGACAATATACCCATTCCTGACTGCAGATTTTAATGCCTGGCTTCCAATACTTAATATATCACTTATTGTTTCAATAATTGGTAGTATTATTTTAATAGCCTATGATAAATATTATGTGAGAAATACAGTCCGTATTGTAACAGATATATTTGGGATAGCTGTTGTTGCTACACTGCTAAGCTTGTTTCCATTTGATTTTACAAGGATACCCAATGCAAGTATTGCTAATATTTCAAATCCTATAGCAACTATAATACTAATTCTTATTATAATTGGTCTCGGGGTAGGGATACTTGTTAGATTTATTAAGTTAGTGGTAAGTACAGCAAGACGTCCTTAATACTATTCTGTATTTTTAATCATAAATTTAATAATATCAGCTCTTGCAATTATACCTTTTAGTCTGTTGTTCTTGTCTACTACGGGAATTCTATTAATATCATTATTTATCATAATATTTACTGCTTTAGTAATTGGAGTATCCTCATATACTGTTTTTAATCGACTGGTCATTATATTTTCTACTTTAGTTTTTAAATATTCCTTTGTACTTTTAGCATAGCTTTCATACTTTTGAAGGAAAGCATGACTGAAAGATAATGGAAGTGGAAGATTAGACTCATGAATTATTATATCAGCATCAGTTGCTATACCTACCAGGTTATTGTTATCATCAACAACAGGCACACCTGAGATTTTATTTTCTAAAAAAAGTTTTGACAATTCATAAACAGTTGCATTTTTATTTATAGTTATAACATTTTTTGTCATAATATCTTTTACTACTAATTTTTTCATGTTACCCTCCTAAAATCAGTCTTTTTTAAATGCTTCTCCTGCCTTGAAAATTGCAAATTTTGATAGAGGCGGTGCAATTATTTCGTTTATTATAACTGATGCAAGTATTGCGTTTACCATAATACTTTCAATACTTGAAAATGCTGGATGCTGTTTTATTATCATTGCAAGCCCTATAGTCACTCCTGCAACAGGGAATAATCCAAAGCCCAGATATTTTTTAATTGATGAGGGAGCTCGAGAAATAGAAGCTCCAATATTTACTCCAACATATTTACCAATAAATCTACCTACTACTATTACTGCAGCAAGCAAACCAGCAGTTCTAATAACGGTATAATCGAAGTGAGACCCAGCCAGGGTAAAAAACATTGCGAAGATTATACCCTCAATGTTATTGATTACACCAAACATATCTTCACTATTCCTCATCCTATTTACTACAATAAAACCCATAGTCATATTTGCAAGAATACTGGATAGGCCCAGAGCTTTTGCTGCTCCAATACATAAAAAAATTGCGCCTAAAACTACTGCCAGTAGTTGTGGTTTCTTTTTTATATATTTTCCTACAAAAGATAGTCCGAATCCCAGAGCTGCTCCTAAGAGTATAGAACTAATAATGTCAATAGAAGGTGTTAGCAGCATGTTACTCCAGGAAATATTATGAAAGCCTGTCATTAAAGACTCTGCTACATTTGAACCAATAGAATATGCTATAACTGCAATTGCATCATCTAAGACAATAATTGCAAGGAGAGTAGTAACAAAAGGACCACTTGCTCTATATTCTCGTATGATAGCCAGAGATGCAGCAGGGGCAGTTGCACAGGAAATAGCTCCAAGAACAATAGCAATAGGCAGGAAAGTGTGAAGGAGGCTTGGGTTGGGACTATCGATTTTAATAATGAAAGGACCCAGAAATGCTACAGGAATAGTTACAAATATCCATGCTCCCAGTGCTTCAAAAGGAGTAATTATTGCAATATTTTTTCCAAACTGTTTTAGTCTCTTTAGGTATAAACCTCCACCAACCAGATAACCAATAACTCCCAGGCTGACGTCTGTTATTATATCTAATTTGTCATATATTATCTCCCTGGGTATGATGCCAGATAAACTTAGAATTACGCCTATAATAATATAGCCGCTAATGGTTGGAACCTTAATTTTTCTTGCAGCAAATCCGCCAAAAATTCCAATTATTATGAATAATCCTATGGTAAGTATAGAATTCATTTCAAAGCTGAAATGCACCTGATTTCCATTCTCTTAAATATTAAAGGATTTTCCTCTGTATGTGTATTCTACATTATAGTTAAAATATAATCTTATTTAAAGAATTGATTTTAGAAAAAAGTGGTGCTGCTTCAACGAT
>JAUWCR010000116.1 GCA_030609215.1 Actinomycetes bacterium
CTGGATGAATATACTAAGTAGGGCTTAAGTTTAAATAAAATTTCTTTCCTGTTTTTATCTAATGGATCCAGAGATATTTTTGACATAGTTATTTTCGTTAATGAGGATTTTTTTTTCATAATCCTTTATGTTTGAAAAATATTTTTAAAAATAATTAATTTTAGGTTTATAATGAATTCTTATTAATTGTATTATAGTATATTTATGTATTATTTTTAATAAACAGGGTCAAATATTATTTGATCAAATAAATATGTATCATAATTAATTTTTATTTTATTAATAGGGAGAGGGCAGTTTTTTATGATAAAACTTTTAGTTACAGATCTTGCTGGAACTTTACTTGATAATGATTACAAACTTCCAGACTTTAATAAGGAAGCTCTAATTAATGCTCGCAAAAGAGGTATTAAAATAGTGTTAGCTACCGGGAAACTCATCTATTCAATCTTACCAATAATTAATACTGTAGGTATAAAATCTCCTCAGATAACCAGTTTTGGGTCCACTATAATCACTGGGGATTTAAAAATACTGGATTCTAAAAAAATACAGAAGGCAGATTATCTTGAAGTAGTAAAGGTAATAAAAGAGAAGGGATACAATCCAATGGTTACTTTAGAAGATAATATAATTTATTGTGAAAAAGAAGACCATGTTATGGAACTTATGAAAAAGTCAGGAGAAAAAGTAATTAAGATTGATAGCATAGAAACAGAAGGTTTTTCAAAGGATGTAGTTTCAGTAAGCATTATAGCAAAAAAGAATGATTTGCTGGGCAGTTACTTAGCTAAAAACTTTTCAGATAAATTGCAAATTATAAAACCATCAGAATATTTTATATGTATTTTAAATTTAGGTGTATCTAAAGGGGAGGCTTTATTAAGTGTTGCAAAATTATTGGATATAAAAAAAGAAGAAATCGCAGTATTTGGTGATAGCACTAATGATATGAGTATGTTTAATGAAGCTGGGCTTAAGATTGCAGTAAAGAATTCTCACCCTGATCTACTGGCAAAAGCAGATATAATAGCAGACGAAAACTCAAATAATGGTGTAGGAAAAGCAGTGTATAAATATATTTTAAATTAACTCTGCAGGATTTCTAGCTGATTTAAATTATTCTATTATCTATTTTCTCTTATAGGATGCAATAAAAGGCAGAAATAATAAAATTAGTTACAATGTTAATTATAAATAAATCGTAGAAGTATGGGAAATATATAATTGGGGGGAATTGATTTTATGAGAACTTTAATAGCTTTTGGTACAAGATATGGTTGTACAGAAAAATGTTCTAAGAAGTTAGCAGAGATGCTATCAAATGATGTTGAAACTGTTAACTTGAAAAAAAATCTGAAAATAGATTTAGAGGAATATAATACTGTAATAATTGGCGGATCAATAGTAATTGGTAAAATAAATGGAGAAGTTAAGAAATTTTGCAGCAACAACCTATCAGATCTGCTCAAAAAAAGAATCGGTCTTTTTATATGTGCCGGGGATGCTGACAAAACAGGGGAATACTTGAAAAATAATTTTCCTGCTGAATTAGTAAGTCATGCATCCACAACAGGCTATTTTGGATATGGAGTAAATTTTGAAAAGCTAAACTTTGCACTGAGGGCCATGATGAGAAAAACATATAAAACTAATAAAAGCTTTTCTAAAATTTTAGAAGATAATTTTAGAAGATAATATTTCTAAATTTGCATCTGAGATTAAAAGTATGTAAGTAGTCTGCAGCTAAATTAATATAGGCTGGGCCCGTATTAATAATAATTTAGGAGAATAAATATTGGAGTAGTTTTATTTTTGAATGACTTTTAGACTTCTAAGCCTGTTTATAGCTGACGCAACCTCAAATTTTCTTGGCATGGAAAAACTGCCAGGGTATTTAATATAGGAATCTGATATTATATCAAGCCCATATTTTCCAATGTCATCAAATATTTTACCTATTATATTGCAAAGAGTACTTTTCCCATCAAAATAGTTTTTTGTAAGACCATGAAGTATTATATTTGATATTGAGTTAACCTGGCTGGGTTCAACTATTTGTTCGATGGATGAAAGATCAATGTTTTCAACACCAAACGATATATTATGAATTCCTCTGGACTTAACCTTCTTTTTCCTTCCTTTATATGGATTTATACTATTTGGCAGGGGCATTCTTTCTGTTATAGAACCAAAACTGGCAGGATTTTCTTTTTTTCTTATATCCTTTCTATTTTTTATTGCTTCCTTTGCCTTATCAGTTGCCAAATATGGAAGGTAGGAATTAATAAGTAGGATTGTGTCAGCTACTTCAAAATAATCTCCCGATCCTCCCATCACCATAATGGTTGATGTATTATATTTACTGTATATGCTGTTTACTTGATCTATGAACGGCGTTATTGGTTCTTTATCTTTGGATACAACCTGCTGCATGATGCTGTCTCTTATAAGAAAGTTGGTAGCTGATGTATCTTCATCAAGAAGCAGCAGCCTGGTATTTATTTCAAGAGCTTCGATAATATTTGCAGCCTGAGAAGTAGAGCCACTTGCATTTGCTGTGCTGAATTCTTTTGTATTTTTCCCAAGCGGCAGGTTAGAGATAAAGGAAGATATATCTACTTTCTGTATGCTCCTGCCTTCTTCTGCCTTTATTTTGACTGCGCTAACATCAGTGACAACATATTCCCTTCCATCTCCAGGGATATGATTATACACTCCTTTTTGGATTGCTGAGAGAATTGTAGTTTTTCCATGAAAACCGCCACCAATTAGAAGGATAACACCCTCAGGTATGCCCATTCCCTTAACTATGCCTATATTGGGAGTTTTTAGAGAAACTTCAAGCTCGGGTGGTGATTTAAAAAGTATTGTGTTTGCTTCTGGGAGAGGCTTATCACTTACACCGCTTCTTCTTGGAAGAATTGAGCCATTTTTTATGAATGAAACAATTTTGTTTTTCTTAAGCTGAGACCTCAAGCAGTCCTGATCCTCGCAGACTTCAATAAATTTTTTAAGCTCAGCTTTGTCCAGATTCTTGTGGAATAAGGATTTCTCTACAAGTTTGGGAATCTGGTCAAAAAGCATTTTTATGCATTGTTCTCCAAGAACTCTTCTGCCTCTTGCCGGAAGTCCTGCATAAAACCTTATTTCTACAAATTCATCATTTATATTACAGGCAGTTCTTTCAATTATTTCCTGTTTTCCACAGTCAATTTCTATAATACCAGATTTTCCAGTTCCAAAGATTTTAGCTATATCTTTCTTTATATGCATACTGAAGATTCGAATTATATAATCCTCAAGTGCTGTCTTTCTTGGTTTATTTGAATAAAGTTCTGGACTGAATTCAGCAATTTCTTGGGATACTCTAATTCTAAGTCTTGACGGGGAAGCAAATGGGTCTCCCTGAACATGATCAATATACAAGGTATATTCTGGGAAATTATAAGCCCCTTTTATCTGCTTATAAGCCCTGTAGCCCCTGCCATCAATTTTAAAAAGTATGTCTTTTAATTTCTGCATATAATTTTTAAGTAAAGAGTTTTTTACATAATGGCATATAAATATTTTTTCTAAAGTAAATAATTGTTATTTTTATGCTTACTGCAAAATTATCTAAGTTAATAAATTGGTAATAGTGATATTATAATAAATCATGTCTTTTATAGGAAATATTTTAATAAAGGATTTTATGGAATGTGAAAGTTTTAAATTGGGTAGAGAGTTCATTAAATAATATGATATAATGTTAATGTGCTGTATTTCTCTTTTTCTGATATATATTTTGTTGTGAAAGAAGTTGATAGATTATGAAAATGGATGAAAAAATAAAGTATGTAATTGAGCATACAAAAATTCTAAAACAACCTAAGAAGCTTTTGTCTACCTTTAATTCTACTACAGTCCATTACTATATTCTTACAGAACCGATGTATCTGGAGTTTGAAGGGAAAAGCCCTGAGAGTGAAACAGTAGTCAGAGAGGGTAGAATAACATGGGAAAAACCAAAGTTACTAACTCCTTCATACATGTTAAGGGTGGAAGGATTTAGCGAGGAAGCCAGGAAAGCTTTTGAGATATTGGCTACAGAGAACTCTGATCTGGCTTTGATTCTTTATAGATTAAAGTTTAAAAGGGATTCTGAAAAAATGGAAATTGTCTCTAATTCTTTAATATCAGTGGCAAAAAAGCTTTCCAGTGAGATAGATGAAAGGAAGGATCCTTTTAGTGCTGTTATTAAAGGCATAGATGAGTTCTGGGATGTTTCTTTATCAAAATTTGTTCATGAGATTATTACAAGAAGTGCACGTGATTCACAAATGCCGGATTATAGTAGAAGGAGTATTATTGGTGTAAATAATGAAGGTTTTCCGGTGATTTCAAAGGATAGCTCTGGTATTCCAGTTATGGCAAGAATTGAAATAGAAAATCTATTTAAATTGTTTGAAAAAGGTGAAGTTGAGCCATCGATGTTAAAAAAGGAATTGGATAGGTGGGGATTATTTGAGGCATACCAGGATAGATTCTTAAGCTTCTTTAAAAAGAGATAAATATAGTATGCAAACATTGGGAAAGTAGATGGTGGGGAAAGAAATGAGACAAATAAAAGTAATTGTTGAAAAGCATCCTGATGGGTATGTAGCATATCCACTTGGGCTGAAAGGTGTTGTGGTTGGAGAAGGTAATACCTGTGAGGAAGTAATTGCAGATGTTAAATCTGCTATCAAATTTCATATAGAGACTTTTGGGAAAGGGTTCTACTTTAAAGACTATTTGTAGACAATCAGGGATTTCACGAGAAGAGTTCCTAAGTGCTTTTAGGGAATTTTAAGAATTAAAGAAATATACAAATCTGGACTTTATGCACCAGCAACCTCCTTTATCTTTACTAAGAAAACGTATACAGTTATCTTAACAAGAATGGTGCATACTTGGTGAGGTTAATTTTTTTTTAGTATTATATAGCTAGTAAAATATCCACTAAATTTAAAGAAGCTGTTTATATTTAC
>JAUWCR010000017.1 GCA_030609215.1 Actinomycetes bacterium
GGCTTAGCAGCAAACATGCAAGCATGGCTATTTTCTGTACAGCCAGCCACTGGAATACGGAAGCTATCTTGCTTGCGGCAAGCCGCTTTGCTCAAAAAAATGATATTAAGGAAATTCCACTGGCAATTGCCATGACATTTAATTATCCTTATATGCCCCAGGCAAAAAGGGTGACTTATACAAAAGACCCCATGGTTGGCTTTGTTTCAGTAATGGAGCATTTAAAGATCTTATGCGATGGGGAAGAATCCCCATATGGTAATGTAATAGTACTTCCCCACCTTGACCATGCCGACCCGATTAGGGATAAGTGGGCATTGACAGAGGGGCTACCTTATCTGGCTAGTGTTATGTTTGATGCGCAAAAGTATTCGTCAGAGGATAATATTGCTTTGACCAGCAAGTATGTCAAAAAATATGGAAAGCAGGTGTTGATAGAAGGGGTTATGGAAGAATTAAGTGTTGAGGGAAATGCGCAGGGGAGAGGAGATAACAGATATGTAGAAAAAGCCGTAGCATACACTTCAAAAACAGGTGTGGATTTCCTTGTAGCTGACCTGGGAACAGAACAGCAGTCTTCAAGTATGGGAAAATGTGAATATCTGAGTGATAGGGCCAGAGAGTTGACCATGAATCTAGGTAAAGCAATGCTGGTTCTTCATGGGACCTCTTGTCTTTCCAATGACCAGATGGCATCATTACCGAAAGATGGAATAGTTAGGGTGAATATGTGGACCCGTATTGCTAGAGAATCAGGCCAATATGCAGCCCAGAAGCTGGTTGAACGAATGGATCAAATCATGAACGGTGATTTTGAATCGTCTGAATCAAGACAATACATATTTGATTCTATTGAAAAAGCAGCAGATATTATGGAAGAAACGCTGGAGCTCTTAGGATATATAAATTTGAGAGGGGAAAAATTGTAGATTTTCTGGCTCTGAACATACTAATGCTTTAATAAAATTCTGTTCTTTTAAAAAAGTTATAGCATTCGGTTTGCATGCATTAAGTTAAGAAATTATAGCAGAGAACAGATTAATGAATTTATTAAAGAAGATCAGTTATCTAACCCCATCATCAGATTTAATTGTAACTGTCTTTTGGTTTAACCTGACAATAGTTCCGACGATTCTATTTCCATCATTAATCATTATTCCTCTAATTAAATAATACTAAAAAATAAACATTAAATGCAAGATAAAATTTCATGTTTTAAAATATTGGTATAATCAGAGAAAGTTTATTTAAATGGATAAACATAATGTAATTTCAATTAGTATTGATTAATATTATATTGTATAGTAAAATCATTGTAATGAATAAAAAACAATAATTTTGTTCACTAAAAATTAATATTATGATAAAAGACATAGTTTACCAGCACAAGTTAGAAAAAGAAGATCAATTTTTAAAAGAATATATTTATCGGGAAAAACTTGATTTTGCTAAGAAATTTATTGATAGTGATTTAATAAAAATAATTACAGGCCCAAGAAGAGCAGGTAAATCTGTTGCGGCCTTTTTACTTTTAAAGGAAAAAAATTTTGCTTATTTAAATTTTGATGATGAAAATCTACTGAAGGTAAAAAATTATGATGAAATTGTAAAGGCAATATTTGAAGTATATCCTGAAAACAAATATTTATTTTTTGATGAAATTCAAAATTTAAAAAATTGGGAAATTTTTGTAAATAAACTTAAAAGGAGAGGATATAATTTAATACTGACAGGTTCAAACGCAAAACTTTTAAGCAAAGAGCTGGGAACAGTTTTAACTGGAAGATATGTCCCAATAGAAATATTTCCTTTCAGTTTTAGAGAATTCCTAAGTGCTAAAGGATTGGAAATAAAAAAAGAAGAAATTAATGTTCCAGAAGTCCAGGGCAGGATTCTAAGGTATTTAGATGAGTATCTAAGAGATGGGGGTTTTCCAGAAGTAGTAGTTAAAAAACTTGAGGCTAGAACATATTTAGAGACTTTATCTAATTCCATTTTATTTAAAGATGTTGTAAAAAGATATAATGTAAGGTTTTCACAGAAAATTTATGATTTAAATAATTACTTAAATAGTAATTTTTCTTCTGAATTTAGTTTTTCAAAACTTAAAAATATCCTAGAATTTAGAAGTACCGTTACGCTGCAGAATTATTTAAGTTACCTCGAGGAAGCCTTTTTAATTTTTATTTTAAATAGGTTTTCTTTTAAAGTAAAAGAACAGATAAAGACACCTAAAAAGGTTTATCTTGTTGACAATGGTTTTTGCTCGCAGATATTATCTCGATTTTCTCAGGATTTTGGCAGAATAATGGAAAATTTAGTGTTTGTTGAAATTCTAAGGAGAGGATATAAACCAAATAAGGATGTTTTTTTCTATAAAACGAAGAACAATAAGGAAATTGACTTTCTATTAAAAAAAGGAATTAAGATTGAGCAGCTAATCCAGGTTTGTTATAGGATAGAGAAGATAGGAACAAAAGAAAGGGAAAGCAGGGCTCTGATTGAGGCAAGCCAGGATTTAGATTGTAATAATTTACTGGTTATAACCTGGGACATAGAATCTGAAGAGATAATTGGAGGAAAAAAGATTAAATTTATACCCTTATGGAAATGGCTTTTGACTTTATGATTGTTATTACTAGTGTAGTTGGTGTATATTGTGCTGCATTCCTGTCAGGGCATTTAAAAATAAATTTGAGAAATACATCAAATTTGTTAAAATATTTAAGCGAGTACATAATACTAAATTTTTTTATTTATAATGTGTTACGCTAAAGCATCAATTATTAATAGGAAGGTAATTTAGTGAAAGTTTATCTTGATGCTTGCTGTCTAAATAGACCTTTTGATGATCAATCTCAAGATAGAATAAGACTTGAAACAGATGCAGTCTTAGGTATTCTTGATCGTTGCCAAATTGGAGAATTGACATTGATTGGAAGTGAAGTAATGGATCTTGAAATTTCTAAAACTCCTGACAAAGAGAGAAGAGAAAAAGTTAGTATTTTATCTTCTATTGCTAGTTCCAAGATTATTGTTGATGAAGAGGTAGAAAAAAGAGCAATAGAGATTAGTTATTTAAAATTTCGTTCTTTTGATGCATTACACATTGCTTGTGCTGAGAAAGGTAAAGCTGACATAATGTTGACAACAGATGACAATTTGTTACAGAAAGCTTTGCAAAGTATAAGCTCCCTTAAAATAAGGATAGAAAATCCTGTAAGATGGTTAATGGAGGTAATAAAATAATGAATACTCAAACATTAACTCCGAGTCAGCTCAGAAAAGCTGGGGTAGAAGCTTTAGCTAAAGCTTTAGGACCTATAGGTATGGTTCGCTTTCTTCAGTTCTTTGAAACTGGAGCAGGAGATTATACTAAAGAAAGAGAAAAATGGTTAGATAAACCAGGTGTTAGGAATATAGTAGAAGAAATCAAGGAAAAATGGAAGAAAGTTTAAAATAATAAAGAAGTACATATGGCAGAATGAAATTATTTATTGATAAAATATATATGAAATAACAGTAGAATTTCTTAAAGGTCACGGGGGAAACACTCTGATTTAGATTTTCACAACCATTACTTTCACTTTCTCAAGGTGGTGTGTATCGCGCAGTATTCTTATCAGAATATTTAAGAACTAAAGATTTATACAAATCTGGACTTTATGCATCAGCAGCATCCGCTATTCTTACTGAAAAAACAGATGGAGTTACAACTTGAAGAATGCCTACTGGTAAAAAGGTATAATAATAGAAGTATAGATAGTATTTTTAATTTGATATTAAAGAATGCTATAATAGCCTAACTTTTATTAAATGAGAGGATGATTGGAATGAAAAAAGAATTATTAATAGATTTAAGTATGGTTCTAAAACCATACATCAAAGATAGATTGTGGGTAGCATTATACCCTAATTACAAAAGGGCAGCTGGTGTTGGAAAAACACCCAAAGAGGCACTCGAACAAGCTAAAAATAAAAAGATTAAAAATCCAATATTAATAAAGGCTATCCCTGATTATTCTAGGTTTCAAATATTTTAAACAAATCTACCTTTCTTGTGTTTTGCGTCCAAACTGCCTCTTTGTAATCTTTCCAATAAATCAGCGTTACTTGAGATTTCTTTCATTTCATACTCATCTACTAATTCAATCTGTTCAATATACTTTAAGGTTGCTGTTTTTATAAAATTAGAAAGAGTTCTATTTTCACTCCTTGCATGCTCCTTTAATTTTCCATATAGGGCATTTTCTATGCGCAAAGTTATGGTTGGAGAAGGTAATACTTACGAAGAAGTGATTGTAGATATTAGATCTGTCATCAAGTTTCACATAGAGACTTTTGGAAAAGAAGACTTAGAAGTAGAAGAAATTGTAGAAATATTTATTGCAGAATTAATATTTTGTTAGGAATTTGACTTATGAATTGATAATATTTATGCTAAAATTATGTTGGTATTTGGAGAAGCTAAATTAAAGGAGCTAAGTGTGCCTGGATATTTTTATAAATATTAGAACTTATGAATAAGATAAAAATGTAGCAATATGAATAAATATAAATTAGAGAAAATAAAAAAAATTATATTTAATAGATTAAGTAATGAGTATAATTCTAATATGGTATATATGTTTGGTTCTTATGCTTATGGTACCCCTACTAAAGATAGTGATTTAGATGTTGCTATAATTGTTCCAAAATCAGAACAGCCTCAGTATAAAAGAAGTAGGAGAGGGTATTCAAAAATAAGAGACATAGATTTCCCCATTGAGATTTTAGTATTTACAGAAAGTGAAGTAGAAAGAGCAAAAAAAGTTAATACTTCGTTAATATCAACGATTTTAAAAAAAGGAATAAAGTTAAATGGATAAAGAGAAAAAAGCTGAATGGGAAGGATGGATAAAAAGAGCAATTAGTGACTATAATTCGGCAAAGAAACTAGTAGATGGAGATGAAAAATATTTAGATACAGCAGTGTATCATTGCCAGCAAGCTGTAGAGAAAATATTAAAATCATTTTTTATATATAAAGATATTCAATTTGAGAAGGTTCATAGCATTGTTTACCTGGTTAGCAAGTGTGCAAAAATCGAAAAAAGTTTTGAAAAATGGCATGAAGCAGCTGAAATACTGACACCATATGCTACGGCTTTTAGGTATCCAGGAGATTATTTTGAGCCAGAAATTGAAGATGTAGATGAAGCAATTAGATATGCAAAGGAAATTATAAATTTTGTTATTAGTATATATTTAAAAAATAAAGATTACGATGGTAAATTAATGGAGTAGATAATGTTGTTTGCCTAAACACAGCGTACCTAGATTTTCTTAAATAATTAAGCAAACAATATTATTGTAATATTTTAAGAAAATACGGACTTACTCTCCATCTAACACCATCATCAGATTTAATTATAACTGTCTTTTGATTTAACCTGACAATAGTTCCGACGATTCTATTTCCATCATTATTTATAAAATATACTCTATATAAGATAACCATTTTAAAATATTAATTTTAATCTTTATAGACATTATATTAAGGACAGAACTTCTTAAATCTACTAATTTTTAATAGCTTGTTTTCAGAGAAGGATCTAAGTTGGGTTAATATATTAAATATTAATATTAATTTTTAATATAATATATATATAATTTTTAAATATATTGTAAATATATATAAAAAACATTGACATAAAATTTAATATGTTTTATTATGAAGAAGTGTTTTTTAATTTTTTTATAAAATAGGAATATTTTCATGAGTATATCAAGCAATACATATGAAAATTTGGATATGGATGCAAATTTATTAAATGTTATAGTTGCTGATATTAATTTAGATACTTTTGAAAGAATTTCGTGGATAAAAAAAGAATTTAATTTTATAAATTTAAGTAGTAATTTTGCGGTTAATTTTATTCTAGAATATGAAAAGATACATGTAATCATAATAAGCAAAGATATTTCTAATCTAGAAGAAATAATTAAAAAGGCAAATAGAAAAGGAATAGCTGTTTATATAATAGGAGAGAATCTTAAACACCCATTAGATAATGTTGAATTAGAAAGAGTATTGGAAAAAGAGTTAAAAGAATGTCTTGTGAAAAAGAGTAAAGAGAAAAGAATAAAAATATTTAATATAAAGAAACTTTTCGGTAATATATCAAAGAGAAGGCAGCAGAAATTGTTAGAAAGATGTAAAAGTGAATCAGCTAAATATATAGATAAAGTTAGTGAAATTAATAAGGAGAGTTTATCTAAAAATTTAGATTGTGATAATAAGCTGAATAATAATATAGGCGACAGTGTATTAAAGGATAGTGATTTAAATAGTGAAAATTTGGGCTGCATGAATGAAAAAAATGATAAGATTGACAAGGATGCAGTTATTGAAAAATCAAATACAAAAAAAGAAGAAATCAATATTAAACTTAATTACCCAGAGCATAAATTTAGTGAAAAAACTATAAAAGCTATAAAACAGAAAATAATAGTTTTCACTAAAGCTAAAGGTGGTGTAGGCAGCACGCTACTCAGCATCTTCCTAGGATTTAAGTTCAGGAAACTCAAAACTCTTATTATAGATTTAAATTTTTCTGAAGGTGGTGGTGATATTGGGTATTACCTCAGCATTCCAAAGTCTCCCAATATGATAAATTTTTTAGATGGTTACAGTAGGGATGCCATGGATAATTCTATCTTTAATATTAAGGACAACCTTGATATTCTGCAGTCTCCACCAACTTATACATTAGCTAAAAAAATGGAACTTTATGATATATATACTTTAGTGGATGTTGCTAAGAAAAAATATCATTTAATAATTTTTGATTTGCCGAACTACATAAATGATATGTATTTAGGAGTGATGGATATTGCAGATATTATGGTATTGGTATCTGATTGCACGATAGGGAGTATTGGAAGACTAATAAATATGAATAAAAAGTTTATTTATGATGACCTGGAAAAAATATTGGTAATAAATAAAAGTAATAATGATAGTGAAATTATATTTAATAAGAGTCAATTAAGACAATTTTTTAATTTAAAGGAATTTATATTAATAGATGAGAATAAGCAGTTAAAAGGGAGATCTAATTTTGGGAATTTCAATTTTGATAGTTTAAAAGACATCAATTGCTTTGTGGATAAAGTCTTAGATTTATTAACTTATGATTAGAAAGAATATATTTATGGTTAATTATTTTTATAAAAAATATTTAATACTAGCTGTGGTTGGAGCATTAATTATAGGTATAGCTTCTTATCTTTTTTTAAACATTTATTTTAACAAAGAAGAAATATTGGTAGCTGCAAGAGATATAGAAAAGGGTGAAAAAATTAAAGAGGATGATATATATCTTAAGGAATTTTACAAGAATTCTTTACCTGAAGATTATCTACAGAGTAAAGAAGAAGTAGTTGGAAGTATTATTCAAATGGATAGGAAAAAAGGAGACTTTATTTCTAAAGAATTGTTTACTAAAGATTTGGGTAAAAATATTATTGACGATTTATCTAAGGGAGAAGTATTAATAGCAATTAATATGCAATATTTAGAACCATTGGTAGAAGAATTAAAAACTGGTGGAAGTGTGTCTATTATTTCAACACAAATAGATAAGGAATTATTAAATTCAAGTAAATATGTATCAGGATCTTATACTAATGGTAGCAATTATCTACAAGATGATTCTGATAATAGTTCTAGCAGTAAAAGTTTTATTGAAGAAGATAGTTATTATAATTGTATTGAAAGTCTGGAAGAAAGTAATTGTTATATTAAAAATGATTTTATGGATAATAACAGTTATAAATTATCTGAAAAGATATTATTGATTAATGGACAATTAATAGTTAGAAATTTAGAGATAGTAAATATTAAAGAATATATAATAAGTAAAAGTAGCTCTCTTATAAATGGAGGAGAAGAACAGATAGTCATTTATGTCAAATGCAGTATTAAAGAAGCTCCTATTGTAGCTAGGCTAACTAAAGATGATAAATATAAGATTGTTGTTGAAAAGATATGATTTACAAAGAAGCATGTACTAGTTTAAAAAATAGAAGTAGTGTATTGATTGTAATTTCTAATAAGGGTGGAGTTGGTAAAACATCAATTGCTATAGCGATGTCTATGTTTTATGCCCAAAAAACAAAGCATAGAACTCTGCTTCTAGAATTAGATAGCTCTCCTGGTGATTTTAAGACTATTTTTGATATAGAAGAAGATAAATCCCTGGAACTTGCTTTGAGATTTCCTCAAAAATATAGTAGATATGTTAAAAATATATATAAAAATCTGGATGTTTTGAATGGAATATCAAATCCACTGGCCGCTGAGAGTATAAAGACTGAAGCTGTAAATATTTTATTTGATTATATCTACAGAGATTATAAGTTTATTATTATAGATACTCAGACTACTATTAATGGTATTATTCTTGATGCCTTAAGATTTTCTGATTTAATTTTTATTGTATCAGACTATTCCTTAGAAAGCATATCTAGGATTTCAAGTTTACTTAAGTTTCTTGTAGACAAATTTTCTATATCAAAATCTAAGATGAAAGTAATTATAAATAAAAAGAAATTTTTAGATTTTTATAAGATATGGGATATTACAAAGATTATTGAGCTTCCAATTGAGATTTTTATTTCCATGGATAGTAGATTTAATAAAACTAATTTTTTATTTAATAGGGAGAAAATTTTTAGAACAAAATTTTTTAGGCAAGTAAGTAAAGCTATAAGTAGTTCTTTAATTTAAAGGAGATATGATTGGGGTTAAGGGATAGACTATTTAGAGAACAGTTTTTAAATAGACAGCAGGAAAAAGAAATTATTAGTATAGTTAAGAATAAAATAAAGAAAGATAGTACTCTTTTGAGTACAGAATTCATGAGTAGAGATGATTTTGAGGACCGGTTATTTTTAATGATTAGCGATGAAATTGCTAGTAAATATCCGTATATAGAGTATGAGATTAATGATAATTTAATAGAAAGAACACTTTGTGAAATATTTGGGCTTGGACTATTAGAGCAATATTTAAAGGATCAAGAAGTTACTGATATTTTTATTCAAAACAAGGAAATGGTGATTATAAAAAATGGTAAAAAAGAATATTTAGGTGAGGTTTTCAATAGCATAGATGAGGTTAAATTAATTGTGGATCGTATTAAAAACAGTTCGGGTAAGACTGTTGACCAAAGAATGCCCTTTCTAAATACTGAGCTGTATGATGGAAGCAGATGTTCTATAGTTATACCACCTGTTTCGGATAAAATTTATATTTGTATAAGAGTTTTTAACTGCTTGGATTTTGAACTGGAAGATTTAATTAAATTGGGAATGTTTGATTTAAGAATTTTTAAGGTTTTAAAAGATTTTATAAAAAGCAAAAAAAATATATTAATAGCTGGTTCTATGGGATCTGGAAAGACTACTCTTCTTAATACTATGGCTAAGTTAATACCTAAAAATGAGTTTATAAATATTATACAGGATGTTCCAGAAATTAAACTACATAAATATCCATATGTTCGGATGTTAACTACTAGGCCTAAATCAAGAGAGGTTGATAATGAAATTAATCAAGATAAGCTTGTTTTTGAAACTTTAAGAATGAAAGCTGATAGGATAATAGTTGGAGAAGTTAGAAACTATATGGCAGCATATCAGATGTTATCAGCCTTGAATACAGGACATAGAGGTAGTTTTAGTACTATTCACGCTGATTCTGCATATGATTCTCTATTAAGGTTAGAAATACTAGCCTTAGAATATAAACCTAATATTAGCAGCCAGGTTATAAAGAAAATTATCTCCCGAGCTATTGATGTAGTTTTATTTTTAGAGTGTGAAAAGGATAAAGATTTTAATGTAATTAAAAGAAAAATTAAGGAGGTATTGTTAGTTGATAATGATTTAGATGAGAGGGGTGATTACAAATTAAAATATCTATAATAATTTCATTATTCTTTGTGATTGGGTTTTTATATTTATTTGGTGCAATAGCACTTCATATGATAGAGAAGAAGAGAAATATTATAAAAAGATTTCTTAGATCAAGTAATTATTCTATTAGTAAAAAAAATAAAAAGATAGGAATTATAGAAAAGGCTAATACTTGGCTAAAGAAAAATAATATAAATTTAGATATTAGGGAATTTATGATTATAATTTTTACAATATCTTTACTTCCATTAATATTTGGACTCTTATTAAGGGTAGGGATTTTTATTTCAATATTGCTTTCTATTATTGCTGTTTTTCTAACATTTATTTTTATTGATTTAAAAAGTAGAAAAGAAAATGCAAAAAAGGAGAATCAACTAGGTCAGTTTTTACTCGATTTAGTAGGCAATTTATATGGTAACCCAAATATTCTAGTGAGTTTAGAGAAAACATTAGGGGATGCAGAATACCCACTAGCTAGAGAATTTGAAATTGTATTGGGCGATACAAAGAGAGGGTTATTACTTAATCAAGCATTACGGAATATGATAAATAGAAATAAAAGTCTTGTTATAGAGGTAGTGCTTATAGGTTTTATAGCAGCAAATGATAAAGGAGTTAGTTTAATAGAATTTTTAAAAGACCAAATTGAATATATTAGGGAAAGAAAAAATATAGAAAATTATATAAAGGTATTAAGTTCCGGACCTAAATATACCTCTTATATAATAATGTTTATACCTCTGGTATCTATTATTATTATTGCTCTAATTAACAAAAACTTTGTAGAAATACTTTTTTCTAGTATTGGATTATTATTTTTAGCATATGCAGTTGTAAGCTATGGAATTGGTTTTTTCTTAATAAACAAGATTGTAAATTTTTCTGAGAGAAGTAGGGCATTAAAATGAAAATAATTATTATATCAATATCTATCTTGATGACAGTTTTTGTTTTTTTAACCTTCACAAGTATTAATTCTTCTAATCTAAAAAAACCTCTTTATAGTCAAACATAACAATATAGCCAAAAAAGGCCACAAAAAAAAATTTCACTATTTAAAAAATAACAATAAAAGGCCATTTAATTATAAAAATACGCGTTCATAGAGGAACTACCCTATAGCTTTGATAACACCGCTTAGAAATAAAAAAATCTGCTTTTTTATTTAGATTAGCAAGTCCATTAATAGGGCATATAACCTCGTATACAGTT
>JAUWCR010000001.1 GCA_030609215.1 Actinomycetes bacterium
TGTCTTCCTTTCCCTGCATTTCAATATATTTTTGTATAGCTTTTTCACTTATTCCAACCGTAGATACAAAATACCCTATCGACCAAATACCTTCCACACCCCAGTACACTTTATTTAAAAACGGAAAGCGTTCTCTCATTGCTTTTCCTGTATTTGTTTTTATCAGCCTTATCACACTGCTTACCGACATTTTTGGAGGTATTGATACCATCATATGCATATGGTCTATGTTTGTATTAACTTCTATTATTTTTATTTCAGGATGAAATTTACTTACTTGCAGCACTTTTCGTTTTAAGTATTCTCCCATCCTTTTACCTAATGCTTTCCTTCGGTATTTGGTCTATATCACTATGTGATATCTGGTGTAATATACTTAAATGGCTCTGTTTTAGATATCTCATGGTATTTATTATAGCAAATATCTACAATAAGACAGCGGAGCGTTTCCATCTTCAGACTAACGCCTGAAGTATTTTTAGCAGAATAAATTATTATGGCAAGGGTAGTAAGAAGTGGAATAACTATATATCTAATTAATGCCCTTCAGTTAATGCTTTTACAAGCATTGCCAGGTAGCAGAATGCAACTGGTGGAAAGCTAATTATAGTAAGTACCAACCCTCTTGTTATATGGTTATTTCCCCTTGATTCTTTTATATTAAAAATCAGGCTTATTAAAAATATAATGCCGGAGGAGAGGAGAAATAATCCAAATAATCCCACAGTTGTATAGCTTTGCCAACCTATACCTATTTCAACACTTATAAAAATTCCAAGCGCCCAAAATATCAAGGTTAGATAACTGATTATCAGAGCAGCCAATCCTAAATTATTATTTCTTTTTGCTATATCCATTATCTATA
Organism: Actinomycetes bacterium; assembly: GCA_030609215.1. Taxonomy (GTDB): domain Bacteria; phylum Actinomycetota; class Humimicrobiia; order Humimicrobiales; family Humimicrobiaceae; genus JADHVM01. The sequence continues at coordinate 866 of JAUWCR010000001.1, forward strand.
AATTAATTTGCAGCTTTTTTATTAAAATACAGCGTGCTGCTTGAAAATAAAAGCAATACTAAAAAAACATAAAACGGAAACCATGTTATGGTTATAAAATCAAATTCACTCACAAAATACTGGATAACAAAAATTACAGTCATTATAATTATTGATGCCATCATGGTAACCAGGCTTGCTTTTGTTATATCCTGATATTGCTTCTCATCGTACCACTGTCCAACCTTTTCTCTTATTTTTATTACCAGCCAATAGATAACTATTAAAAAATATGGCAGTATAATTATTAAGCTTATTACAAAAATACCCTTTTTTAATGCCCAGAGTGGAAAAAATGCAGAAAGTGCTGAAAATACTCCTATTCCAAAAATACCACAGAAAATCCCCACATACTGTGCGTTAATAAAGATAGCCTCATCCTTTAGCACAACATCTTCCTTGTATTTATCCAGAAATGATTTTCTTGTCCAGAGTAGTGTTATAAACACAAGTATGATTAATATAAAATGTAAGAGCTGACTGAAATATAAAATGGGCCATTCACCAGTAGTATCCAATCCATAAGCATACTCTTTCCCAATATCACTTAGCAATGCAAAATCTCCAAGAACTAATAGAATCGAGATTACCGCTATAAAAAAAACTAATGACCTGAACAAGCTTTCTCTTTTAAAAAACTTTAGCTGAAAAGCAATATTTAAAATAGCTGAATTATGAAAGATAAAAATTAAAATAAACGCTATTGCGACAAAAACCTCCATACTATCTAAAATGCCTGATATATCCTCAAATCCTATAATTTTAGGTCTTAAAGTTTTATAAAATATAAGATTATAAATCAGGCTGGCCAGTGAAATAATACCCAGGTAAAAGGTGATCTTCCCGCTTATATTAATTACCTTTTTCATTTTTATAAAAACCACCTTCCTCATATATGTAAATTTATTTTTCATCTGAAAGATAGAATATCTCTTCAACTGATTTGTGAAAAAATTTAGATATTTTTAAGGCCAGAAGAACAGAGGGATTAAACTTCCCCTTCTCTATGGAGTGAATGGTAAGTCGTGTTACGCCAACAGCATTTGCAAGCTCTTGCTGAGAAATTTCATTATGTTCAAACCGGCATCTTCTAAGGTTATTTTTAAGTTTTATATTTTTACTTTCCAACTTGCTATATCAATTATAATTAACATAATGTATATAATTATATGCTAATTATATATAATAATATACATTTGTCAAGAGATTTTTTTATTTTGTTGCAGTTTATACTATCTTTTTGAAAATCTGATACATGCAATCGGTTTCTAATTATTATTCTTGAATAAACTAAGGGATAAAAAAATTACCTAATTACCTTAATAAATAAAAATACCAATTTTATCCTAAGTTTTTTTAGTATACAATGTATCTAACTGCAGGGGTTCACCCCAAAGTTTTATTGACAAAATTTTTTATTATTTTGATTTATAAACTTTATTAAGACAGGAGGAATTATGAAAGTAATTCAATTAATCATTAAAGCACTTAGACTGGTTGGCTCACTGGCCTTCGTACTCGGACTCTTTACTGCAATATTTGCTGGGATACCCTGGTACGCCTACCACGAACCCATTTTACCCTGGTGGCTCAAGACTGCAGTGTACTGCTTGCTGGGTGGCATTCTGCTAGTCCTGCTGACAGTGGCTGCAGAACAGGGAAAAGGCAAAGCCCGGGGAAAGGAACTTCCAACTGCTGAGACCCGGTCTCATATGTTGATCCAGACTTCTGCAGAAGTTCCCAGTCGCAAGATCGCAGAGACTTTAGGTATGGTACAGGGACACACTATATTTGCTATCTGGATTGGAAGAGACCTTTCTGCACTGGTGCGGCTGGTTCTTGGGGGAGAGTTACTTGAGTATACGGAGATGATGGGACGGGCACGCAAAATAGCTACCATCAGGATGATAGCACAGGCTGAAGAGCTGGGAGCTGACGCGGTAATAAGCGTTCGTTTTGTGACTACCAGTGTTATGGGCAGTGCTGCTGAGCTTTTGGCATATGGCACAGCTGTTAAGCTCAGTAAGCCAACTAGCTGACAGATTGAGGCTCCCGGGGATATAAAATAAGTAAAGATACTTTGTATCAGTTTCAAAATAATGTTTTATGGGGTTTGTCCAAAAATCAATTTTAATCCTTTGGATACCCCACGGGAATTACATAAAGCGGCTGATATTCTGAAGGTAAATTTAACAGTTTCTGAATATAGCTGTCATCAAAAGCTCCTACCGGTACTGCTCCCAAACCAAGAGAAGTTGCCTGCAACAATATGTTTTGACAGCAATGGCCCGCTTCTATATGGACATATCTTACTCCTCTGTTTCCATATTTTGCAGTAGTCCTCTCATAAATTGCAGTTATAATAATATTTACCGGGGCTTCTGATACAAATTCCTGGAAAACAACCCCCTGGACCAAAGGCAGCCTCAAATCTTCCGAGCTAATTTTAAGCATTTTGTGGCCATCTGGTACATAATGGTATGCTCCATCACTCTTTAGCAAAAACAATTCCAGAGGATAAAGCGCGCCAGCCGAGGGGGATGTCCTGTATCCGGTATCTTCCCTGGTTATACCTTGGGCTGCCCAAAGCAACTGAGACAACTCATCCAGGCTCAATTCTTTAGAAGAAAAACTCCTTATAGATCTCCTTTTGGCTAAAGCTTCTTCCAGAGAGCTTTCACTTTCCAGTTTGGGTTGAGGTAACATTATTTCCTTTCCTTCCATATTGTAATCAATTTTTCTATTATCCAGTCCGGTTGATCCTGTCTTCATTTCTAAATTTTCTTTTACAGCATAAGACAGGTAAGACTTGATATCTTCAAAACCGCTACAGGCAATTGAAAAAATCATTATAAATATAAGCACTAAAACTGATAAAAAAATAACCAAAAATCTGATTGTATTCTTTCTGTATTTTTCTCTCATAAAATCTTTGCTAATGCTATTAATATTATTTAAAAATAATTTTATTTTTTATTATACCCCAATCAAGATAAATTAAAATAAAACATAAAACTGGCGATTTTTAAAGGAACATTGCTTTATTTTTCACAGTCAATTAAAGCTCTTTTCTTTTTTAGCGGCGGACAGAACCCGGCTATAAATGTTATGGCTATGAACCTCACAAAAATGCATTTTCTCTGATGTATTTAGCCGCTAATATTGGAATGGCAATCAGCCTTTAATTGCTGGGTTTTTGTTTGAAAATTATCTTATCTGGATTTTTATAATCGATGGAGTTACTATTATTCTAGCTTTAATGCAAACAATAATTATATTAGCTTAATTTCACATAATATGATACTTAGTTTTTGGGTCAGACAGGCTTCTAAAATTAAACCGATCTTTCAGTCTGGAGGTTTAACGGCAGACTAAAATCCAGAAGGAATTAATTACTAAATTAGCGAAGCTTGAAAATATTTGGGTATTATGTACTGCTCATACAGGATGCACAAAAGACTTTAGAGATGCTATGGAAAAATGGCATAAATAATAATCAATACTTTTCTCTACTTCTTGTCAATAGAGGTTTTGTAAAAATATATTAGAAATAATTATAATAGTCTTTATAATAGAAGTTATTATTGAAATTATTATATGGCTGGCTCTATAGGTAGTAGAAACAAGAAATGCATTTAGTTTTCTATCTATAATCTATAAAAATTATAGTGTGTGTAATTAGCGTGGTTAATCTTGAATAATATCTGCTAAATATAGCTTTAAATATGGTATGTAAAAATTTTATATAAATTGGGAGTAGTTATGAAAAAGAATATATTTATATTGATAGTATTATTGATAATTATTATTTCTATTTTTTTTGGATGCAGCAGTGAACCCAGGCATACGATTGAGCAATGGGAAAAAATCGAGGAACAAAAGATAAAAGAAACTCAGGAGGGTGTGCAATATCGTGGCAAGATATTAGATATTATTTCTGAAGAAACACAGGAGCTTGAAGGTGGATTAGAATCAAGGTTGCAGGTCCTGGAAGTTAAAATTACAAATGGAGCATTTAAGAATGAAATAATAGAAGTAAAAAACTGTATTGACCCAAACAGTGCTTATAATATTACTGTAAATAAAGGTGATGGTATATTTATAATTACAGAAGTTGACGAAGATCTTAATATAAATAATGCATATGTAACCGGGTTAATAAGAGATAAATATATTATATTTTTAACTGTAGCTTTTATTATTATTTTAATTCTAGTTGGTAGGTTTAAGGGGCTAAAGGCTGCAATAACTCTGGCGCTAACAGGAGTTGCAGTAGTAAAAATAATGTTGCCGCTTATTTTAAGGGGATATAATCCAATTTTAGTTTCTGCTGGAATTAGTATCGGAATTATAATTATAACGCTGATTATAATTGGTGGTTTTAATAGAAAAACTTTATCTACTATTATTGGAACTTCCATAGGGATATTAATTGCTGGTATTTTTGCTCTTGTTTTCGGAAACGTTTCAAAACTAACAGGGCTTGGCAACGAAGAGGCCAGAATGCTTATGTTTATTCCTCAAGAAATAAATTTTGACTTCAGAGGCTTGCTTTTTTCAGGAATAATACTGGCCTCATTAGGGGCTGTAATGGATGTAAGTATGTCAATTTCTTCATCAATGTTTGAAATTATAAAAATTGATCCTACAGTAAAAAAAAGTGATCTAATGTCCGCAGGTATGAGTGTGGGCCGTGATATAATTGGAACAATGTCAAATACTCTTATTTTAGTATATGTAGGATGTTCACTGCCGTTAATGCTTTTATTTATGGCTTATGATATTTCATTCATTGAAATTGTAAATAAAGATATGATTGCTTCTGAGATTGTAAGAGCATTAGCAGGAAGTATTGGTCTTATTTTAACTATACCGATCACTGTTTTTATATCAGCGAATTTATTAAATAGGAAAAATATAAAAACTACAAGGCATAGGAGATTGTAATAATAGAAAAAATTCTTCTTAAAAATTTAATGATGAAGAGTGTAAAAATGTAATTATGAAAAAAATAATAATAGTTTTAGCTATTCTAATTTTATCATCTTTTATATTTGGCTGCAGCAGCGAACCTAAATATACTTACGAAGAGTGGAAAAAGATAAAAGCGTTAAGGGAGAAAGAAGGCAGCGAAGATTATAAGTCTGAAGAGATTTTGGACGGAGATAATGAAATAAAGGATGAATTGTATAATTACAATCAAGACCTGAAAAAGTACAACATTTACATTGAAGAATGTAGGTTGGTATATGGCAGGCATTATGAAGTAATAATTAATCTTTCTGATAGTTTTGATGGTGAACAGGAAGATCTTGATGTAAAAAATAGTTATGCTCAATTGATAATATATGAGGAAGAAGAATGGATTTCTGAGTTAAGTGATATAGATGTTCCATATTTTTTAAATAATCATAATGATTATTTATTAAAATTTTTAAATAATAATAAATTATTCTATGTCTATTTTTTAGACTCCGATCTTGACAAGGCAAACGAGTTTGCTCAAAAAGCAGATTTAGCATATGAGGAAAGTGAAGAGGAGCTAATTAGAGTTAAAGGGGATTTCAATAAGAGAGCGCAAGAATTAGGATTGCCGCAGCCATTTCCAGAAATTTAATAATTTGATAATTTAACTAAAACATTAGCAAATACACAATATAAAACAATCACAGCTTAACAAAACAAATAATTATTTTCAAATAGAATCTGCCAAAGAATTAGGTCGCTACATTCCAACATTAAGACACAAAACCCCACAATAATGGGGTTTGAAGTATGGAAAATAGGCTAAAAACTGGTGATTTTATATATTTAATATCGATTTAATATTGACATATTGAAATTTTATCGATATATTGTTTGTAAAATTAAATAGGAGATTAAAATGGCAACAATAACTATTTCCCCAAAATTCCAGGTAGTAATTCCAAAAGAAATACGCCAAAAATTGAATCTTAAACCTGGCCAAAAATTACAGGTAATTCAATTAGGCGACAGGATAGAATTTATTATTTTAAAGGATATAAGAGATGCTCGTGGTTTTCTTAAAGGTATAAATACTGATATTGTCAGGGAAGGAGACAGATATTGAATTTAGTAGATTCATCTGGCTGGCTGGAATATTTTACAGACGGGGAAAATGCAAAGTTCTTTGTTCAAGTAATTGAAAATACTGAGGAACTTATGGTATCAACTATCAATCTTTATGAGGTCTATAAAAAGATACTGCTAGAAAAAGATGAGGATGCTGCGCTCCAGGCAATAGGACTGATGCAACAGGCGAAAGTGGTGGAAATAACTTCTTCAATTGCAATTATGGCAGCAAAACTTAGTTATAAATTAAAATTACCTATGGCAGATAGTTTAATATATTCAACTGCCAGAATGCATGATGCTACGGTGTGGACCCAGGATGCTGATTTTAAGCATTTGGAAGAAGTGAAATATTTTAAAAAAGATTATTTTAATTAAAAAATTTATATTTATCTATCGCCATTGGTAATGATAATCCAAGATTATAATCTGTATGTTCACCAATAATATTTATTCTACCTGGAGACAATATATTTATTACTCCATGCTCCCTGGAGAATTTCTCCTTTTCTTTATTGCCCAATATAAATTTTTTCAAGAATATCTCTTTCTGCTTTTTTAAAAATTTCGCAACTATTAAATTTCCCATTACTTTACTAAGACTATTCTAAAATTTTGTATAATAGTCTTTATTATATTCCAGCATATCTTCTAAAAGATTTTTAGCAGTTTTCAGATTGGGAACAAAAGGATCTAACAATAACGCCTGCAATGCTAACTCCCTTGAACCTAATACAGCAGCATCAGCTACTATATTAGTTATCTTGCCATGTAAAGCACAAATAGGCACTAATTGTTCTGGTAAATCACCAATCGTTACAGCTTTAGCACCACTTGGACCAATTATTGCAGGTACTTCTACAATAATATCTGAATCCAAATTTGTAATAGCACCGTTATTCAAAAGATTTAGAGCTGGGAAATATTTCTGTTCTCCACCCATCATAAACCTAGCAACTTGCAGATTCCACCAACCCACTCTTCTTTTTGAAACATAATCTCGAGCAACATCAGGAGTATCTATACTGTCAGCTATTTTTTTCCAGGCTTTTGCATCTTTTCCACCAAACCACTGATCAACCGGGTATGGTGCTAAATCAAAATCTTTAAAAATATTTCTATCCATGCACCATATATAATCTGCTACATGATTATCTGCTGGTGAAGGGAAATATCCAAAAAGCTTACAGACCTCAGCAGAAAATTTATACCCTGTTGGAACCTTGTTTATATCTTTTATATTCTTTTTAACCAGAGGATATAGATCCTCGCCAGTTTTGCTATCTCTGATATCTAATAACCATTGGCAGTGATTTATTCCAGCAAGTGTAATATCAATATTTCCAGCAGGGACCATAAATTCTCTCTCTACAGGATCAGCAGATCTCTCCGAAGGATCTCTTTCATCCATGTTAAGAAGTTGTTCTAAAGCCATCTGAACAAGTTCATGCCCATTACAATATCCTATGCATTTTACCTTTGTATGCTTTAGTATTGCAGCCATAATCTTCGAAAGCGGGTTATTGTCCAAAATTAGCCATGCATCTGGACAGATATCTTCAATATCTTTGCAGATATCCATCATTACAGGAATATGTCTCATAGACATTCCCAGGCCTGGTGCACCAACTGTATATGCTTCCAGTGGATAAATACCATGCTTATTTGCTATTTCAAATTCCTTCTTCCATGTTTTCATATGATTTACAGCTATAAAACAGTAAATATAATTTGCATTCTTAATTGCATCTCTTCTATCAGTATGGCCTTCTACTTTAATATCCCATTCAACACAATCATTTATAAAATTGGCTAATCTTATTTCCTGTTCAAGCCTTGCAGGTTTTCTATCAACCAGAGAAAGTGTGCAACCTTTAAATTCTTCAAATTTAAAAAGCTCTTGTAAGAAAAACTCGGTAAATTGGCTGCCTGAACCTATTACTACTATTTTTGTTTTCATCTAAATCCCTCCTTAATATATACATCTATTTATTGTTAATAAATATTATCTTTGATTCACCAAAACCTCTTAATTTATATTTGCTTATAACTAATTCTCAAAGATTATCTCATATTATTATCCATTTTCATTATCTGACAGTTATTCTATTAAGTCTTAAATAGAAATCGTAACAAATCATCTATTTAAATAATTTACCTCTTTCTTAACATATCTAAACCAACAGCAAGCAACAATACTGCGCCCTTAATAACAAGCTGATAAAAATGCTGGATATTCAATAGGACCATACCATTTGCAAGGATACCAATAATCAACACTCCAACGAAAACACTTTCAAGTCTTCCTTTACCTCCAGCAATACTAACACCTCCCAGAACTACTGCAGTCAAAACATCTAATTCTAAACCTTGAGCTGTTGCAGCTTGGCCACTATCAAGTCTTGAGGAAAGAATGGCTCCACCAAGACCTGCCATTAGTCCACAAAGCACAAATACTATTGTTTTCGTTCTATTTACATTAATTCCAGAAATGACTGCAGCTTCTTCATTGCTGCCAATAGCATAAATATGTCGCCCAAAGCTCTGATTATTTAGAACTATAAAGAAAACAGCAAAAACTAAAACCATTATCAGGACAGGAATTGGAACAAAACCAACATATCCTCTTCCAAGTATCCTGTAACTAACAGGCATACCAAAAACAGTATTTCCTCCAACTATGATAAATGCCAACCCCCTAATTATTGTAAGAGTACCAAGTGTAACAATGATTGGTGGAATCTTTGCTTTTGTTGCTAAAGTACCATTTAGAAATCCAGTACAGCCACCTGCAGCAATTCCTGCTAAGAAGGCTAAAGGAACTGGAACACCAAAAAAATTTGCTAATGATGCAGCTACAACTCCCGAAAGTGCAACAGTTGAACCTACCGAGAGGTCAATTCCACCAGAAATTACAACAAAGGCTTCGCCAAATGCACATATACCAATTATGGAAACCTGTCTTAAAATAACAATAAAATTACTAAGAGTTAAAAATGCACTAGTCATTAAAGAAAAGAAAATTATAATAGCAACAAGAAAAAGATAAATTCCAATATTTTCAATTGAAAAGATTTTTTTAACACTAGCTTTAAAGCTGAATATTTTTACTTTCTCTGAAGTTATCTGTTCATTTCTCACTTTGACTCCTTTATAGTTATCTAAAACTTACAATATACTCTAAAAACTAAATTTTCTTTAAGTAATTATTTTCAATACATTAAACAGAGAACTAAATAAATCAATCAATTAACATATCCCTGAGCACTCTTTCTTTATTAAAATCTTTTCTTTCAAGTATTTCTACAATTCTACCGTTTCTCATAACTGCTACTCTATCAGAAATACTTAAAATTTCTGAGACATCAGAAGAACTGAATATCACAGATATTTCTTCTTTAGACAATTTGTTCATCAGTTTGTATATCTCAACTTTTGCCTTTACATCAATACCTCTTGTTGGTTCATCCATTAACAATATTGATTTTTTTGAACTTAACCACCTTGATAAAATTACTTTCTGTTGGTTACCTCCACTTAAAAACTTTACCTGTTTATTTATACCACTTGTTTTTATGTCAAGATCCTTTATATATTTTTTAACTAAATTGTTTTCCTTTCTTTTATTTATAAATAAAAGCCTGCTCAGAAATCCCAAGCTCGAGATTGAAATATTCTGGATAACACTCAGATCTAAGAATAATCCTTCTTTTTTTCTATCCTCAGGAACAAAGCCAAATACGAATGAATCAGAAGCAATTTTCACCTTATTCTTCCTACCGTTTCCAACACTCTTACCATTTAGAATAATTTTTCCTTCCTTAATACTATATAATCCATAAATACACTTTAAAAGTTCAGTTTTCCCCGCACCAACAAGTCCGGTAATTCCGAATATTTCGCCTTTTCTAACTGAAAAATCTATATCTTTTAATAAATCACTATAACAAAGATGCTTTACCTCCAATACATTCTCATTCTGAATTTTTCTTGTTGAATCATATACAAGAGATGCATTATGAATATTTTTACCACTTATTAAAGCAATTAGCTCATTTTTTGTAATATCCGAAACACGCTCTGTTCCCATATAATTTCCATCCTTTAATACAGTTACTCTATCAGCTATATCAAATATTTCATCCATTCGGTGAGAGATATAAAGTATACTTATTCCCTTCTTCTTGATTTTTGCAATAAAATCAAAAAGTATTTCAATTTCATGTTCACCAAGAGTTGCTGTTGGTTCATCCATAATAAAAATTATTGCTTCCTTCATCATGGATTTAATAATTGCGGTAATCTGCTGTATACTCATACTAAGTTTTCCAACAATAGTTTTTGGGTTTATATCTATGTTAAATTCTTTAAAGAATTCTTTTACAATTTTATTTTGTTGAAATTTGTTTAAAAATCCAAATTTCTTAATTTCCTGACCTAAAAAAATGTTGTCAGTAATGCTTAAAGAGAGGGCCAGGGGCAATTCTTGATAAATACAGGTTATGCCAAGATCAAAGGCATCTTTTGGAGTTTTAGTTTTCACTTCTTTACTATTAATAAAAATCCTACCCTCGTCTTTTTGTTGTACACCAGATAGTATCTTGACCAAAGTAGATTTACCTGCACCATTCTCTCCAACAATGGCATGCACTTCACCTTTTCTGATTCCAAAAGTTACATTATTAAGCGCAACAACTCCAGGAAAGGTCTTGGTTATGTTTTTAAATTCTATTAGTTTTTCTTCTTGCATCCTTTTCAATTTTAATATAAAACAAGAAGTTTTCCTTTAGTTTTAATAATATCATTCTTAGACAGGGGCTGCAGAATATATTAGAATTTTATCTGCAACCCCTGTTTTTCAATATAAATCTGTTAGTTATTCACCTGTATACCAGTCACCAAGATTTTCATTTGTAACCTTTATCATATCAATATACATCATTTCTAGAACCTCTTTACCATTAACCAGATCAACTACTGCATTTAAAGCAACTTCCGCAGTACCTCTATGATTGAGATCAACACTACCAAGGATTTCTCCTCTATCAATATACGGCCACGTGCCTTTATTATTACCAGCTCCGGCTATACATCCTTCCTTAATAACATCAATACCCTGTGATTGCATAGCACCAACTGAACCTATAGCAGCGTCATCATTAATGCCAACAACAACTCTCAAATCAGGATGTTGCTGTAGCGCGCTCTCAATTACATTAGTAGCAGTTTCAATTGTTGCACCCATAACATCATCAATTACAATTTCTACATTAACACCAGATAGACCATTAATAACAGCTTCTTTTGCTCCACCCATTCTTATGCCTGATGAAGCCCAGCCTGGATCTCCAAGTACAGCTAGTTTAATTTCTGTGGCATCTGGGTATTTTTCCGCTACTGCTGCTGCTGCAATTTCACCAGTTAAAGTACCCATTTGCTTTTCATCATAGCCAAAGTTAGCTGTTGACCAGGGAACCGTTTCTCTTTCTTGACCCTGGATTAAAACAAATATTCCTTCAGCGATAGCTTCTTCTACTGCAGCTTTAATTACCTGTGGGTCTACAGCAGAAATTAGCATGGCATCAACACCCCTCTGGGTCATTTGCTCAATTAAGTCTACCTGTGCTTGAGGATCCGCTTTAGGGTCAACCTGAATTAGTTCTATTCCCAGCTCATCAGCAACAGCTTTGTAGTTCTGCTCTAGGATATAGAACCATTCAATTTCACTTGTATAGGTTATTGTTGCTACAGTTATTTTTTTGGCTTCAGGTGCTGCTTCTTCTTTACAACCTATTAGCGAAAATGTTGTAATCAGAATCATGCTCATTACTACTATTAAGATCCAAAGTAATGATTTCTTCATTATAACTCCTTTCATGTATAGCTATTGTTATTAAAATAAAGAATTATGACAAATACTTAAAAAATAATATTCATCACCTCCTTTATAATTCTATAGGATGTTTGCCATATTCTTTTATTGTTTCACACAATGCAAAGAAATTTTCTAAAGGCGTATCAATCTGTACATGATGAGTTGGTCCAATAATAAAACCCCCACCATGTGCTAAATGCTTAATTCTCCCAATCACCTCTTCCCTTACATCTTTAACAGAACCATACGGAAGTGTTTTTTGAATATCAATGGTCCCCCACAAACTTAGAGCCTTGCCATAACGTTTTTTAGATAATTAGGATCAATACTTTTTGGCTGAATAGGGTTCAGAATATCTAATCCAACCTCTATTAAGTTCATCTATAATGGGATTTACTGGTTTCTTCATGATTTAATGCTTTTAAAACTAATTCACGAGAATTCATATACTAATTAAAAAAATAAATTGTTTGATTTAAGCGCTTACCTATGAGAATTTTAACAAATTTTTCTTTTAAAATAAACATCTTAACAAAAAATTCTTATTAGCACAGGTAGCGTTTAAATTATTGATGGAAATTAATGAAAACAATGCATTTAGCTTCCTTAATTTACATTACATTTTCTTAATAAATTAAAATTACCTATGGCAGATAGTTTAATATATTCAACTGCCAGAATGCATGATGCTACGGTGTGGACCCAGGATGCTGATTTTAAGCATTTGGAAGAAGTGAAATATTTTACCGAACTTTGACCACCCTTGTTTTAGCAATCATGTCACCAAAACGGGTATTCTCTTTTGTAATTATTATTAGAATAATTCCTAAAATATTAAGAGTGGGCAGACCATCAATTAAACGTAAAATATTTCTAAATAAACTTTTCAGCAGTCCAGGTTTTTTGCCATTTGCATCAATCACACGAAGGCCAATAATGAACTTTCCCAGGGTAGCTCCAGCCAAACCTTCGAGAAAAATAAAGTATAAAAACATAAAAACTAAAAATGCTATACATAATGGATCGGTTATAAATAACCCTCTGCCCCAGCGGTGATCACTGGCACTCATAATCCAAACACCTTTTACAATCCTGGTTATAGGAAAGAAAATTGCACAAAATATAAAAAAATCGATTATCAGTGCTAAAAAACGGTCCAAAAGCCCTGCATATTTTTTAACTTTCTGGTTCATAGGTACCCCATACAATAAATAAAATAAGCATTAATATCATTGAAAATATAACTAAATTAGACCATAAAAAAAATGAACCCGCAAATAATCTTACATTTTATCTAATAAAAAGCCTTCCTCTCCTGATACCTCAAAACAGCACCTCTCCTAATTTAAGTTATTTTAATATATACTATGTTTGACTAAATAGATTCAGGTCGGATAATATAGTTATTGTTTTTATAGCATATAAGGAATTTGACATGAAAAAGAATAAACTTTTTACCATTATCATAACTCTAATTTTCATTACTATTTTCAGCCTCTCTGCCATTCTCAACCAATGTGGAACAGCATCAACTGAAATAAAAAATATAGAAGATTCAGATAATTATATAGAGGAAGAAACTGAGATCTCAGAAATTATACAAATATCAGCAGAAGAGGTATATGTAATTATTATTGAAGAAAAGGACTTTCTGATATTAGATGTTAGAACAATTGAAGAATATAGCGAGGGTCATATTGAAGGCTCAAAACTAATCCCGGTATCCGAACTTGGAAGTAGATTAAATGAATTACCTCAAGATAAACCCATAATTGTTTATTGTAAAAGTGGAAACAGGAGCAATACAGCTGCCAATATCCTAATAGAAAATGGATTTAAAAAAATTTATGACATGGGTGGTGGAATCTTAGAATGGCAGGAAAATAGTTTTCCAGTTGCAGCAGAGGAAGAGCCAATATTTGAAATTATACCAATTACTGTAGACGAAGCTTATGAAATTTTTATTAACAATAAGAATTACTTATTTGTTGATGTAAGATCTGAAGAAGAATATAACTTAGGTCATATAGAAGCAGCTATGCATATACCAGTAACAGAAATTGGAGATAGGCTTAATGAATTACCTAAAGATAGACCAATAATCGTTTATTGCAATGGCTCCAGCTGTGCTAGAAGCGGAAGAGCTGCTACTATTCTCTTGGATAATGGTTTTAAGGAAATATATGATCTGGTTGGTGGTGGCATTACAGAGTGGGAAGAAAAAGGTTATCCTGTTCTAAAATAATAAAAAGCTCTATTTAAACCTCATTAGCCAGTTTATTTACTATATTTACAACAGTCCAGCATTGGGTATTTCTTGTAAAAACATTAGCAGTCCTGATGATATAATTATTTTGTTATAACACCAGAACTGCTCTTAAAACTAAGACCATATCCTGTCCAATTGAAGTGATTATTTAAAATGACCAAAACCTGGCCCGGCTGGACTAAGATATTGTACGCCATGTAAACCAGCACCAGCATCATTCTCAACTTGCTGAACTATGGCAAATGCTCCCCATATAACTGGTCCTATCTCTGTTCCATCTGCTGCAAACCAAACATCGCCTTCTACATATGCATCTGCAGGGGCAGCTACAATCTTTACAAAATAAGTCCATTTGTATTCATTCCCATCAGCATCTACATCTGTTCCGGATTGATGATTTGTAAGCCAGGCTCCAGAACCAATATATGAATCAAACCCATAATGTCTGTCTAATTTACCATCTCCATCACAATCCTTATTTGAAAGCCATGCATCATTCCATTTCATTATAAGTTTAACATCTTCATACGGTCCACCGGCGATACGGTCGTAATCACAATACCAACCATTAAACATGCGAGCCTGATAATTGTAACCCCATTTATCATAACCAGGAACAATAATACTTCCATCTGATGCTGTAATTGTGCCATCCTGGATAGTAGCGCAATCTTCTTTATCAGGTTTTGCACCAATACTCAAGCTTAATGCCAGAGTTAATACAACAACCACAGCTATTATCAATATTTTTTTCATCTTCACCTCCTCCTCTTTTACTTCTATTAAAAATAAAAAACCGCCTGTTTAGACGGTTTGCCGTATTGACTTCACTTTACCCAAGGCGTCCAAACATGAGTATGCTTTAAAGCCATTTAATGCATTAAAAATCTATTTTATTTTTATAATATAGTCTAACAAATATCTTCTAAAAGTCAAATTTTAGATATTTTTATCCCTGAATTGGATGTACCGAATCGATTTATTATTATATAATATAAAACCAGAAGGATAAGAATTGACCTGGCTGGATGCAACCAGGAAGCAAATCAATAATAAACATACCATACAAAATTTATATTTTATTTGAATTTATAGGCAAAAAATCTATTAGCATCTTATAAAACAGCTTAGCAGGTAAACTAACTAATTTTAGATATTTTATAATACTAATACCTTGGGAAAAAAGGGGGTGGTATTCTTGAAATACAGAGTACTGGGAAAAACCGGTTTTAAAGTGTCAGAAGTTTCTCTCGGCACCTGGCAGCTGGGTGGAAAATGGGGAGAAAAATTCAACTGGAATACTGCAGAGGCCATACTGAATGAAGCAGTAGAAAGTGGAATAAATTTTATAGATACTGCAGATGTCTATAATGACGGTTTGAGTGAAGAAGCCATTGGAAAGTTCCTAAAAAAAGTAAACAAGAAAATCTATGTTGCCACAAAAAGCGGCAGAAAACTAATGCCCCATAATACCCGGGGATACAATAGAAAAAATATTACTGGTTTTATAGAAGACAGCTTAAAGAGGCTGGACATTGAAACAATTGACCTGCTCCAGCTGCATTGTCCTCCTACTGAAGTATATTTCAAGCCTGAAGTATTTGAGGTTTTGGATGATCTGAAAAAAGATGGAAAGATTCAACATTATGGTATAAGTGTTGAAAAAGTAGAAGAGGCATTAAAAGCAATCCAGTACCCTGGTCTTGCATCAGTACAGATTATATATAATATGTTCAGGCTAAAGCCCGCCAAAATATTTTTTGAAGAGGCCTATAAAAATAATGTTGGAATTATTGTCAGGGTTCCCCTCGCAAGCGGCCTCCTCAGTGGAAAGTTTAATAAAAATACTCTTTTCTCAGAAGGAGACCATAGAAATTTTAACAGAGACGGAAAATTCTTCGATAAGGGTGAAACTTTTTCAGGAGTCCCTTACGAGGTCGGGCTGGAAGCAGTCGAAGAGCTGAAGAAAGTATTTCCTCCAGAAGATCTGGCTAAGTATTCTCTCCGCTGGATTCTCATGGATAAAAATGTTAGTTGTGTAATTCCTGGAGCCAGCAATATAGATCAGGTAATATCAAATTCTGCTGCATCTGATATTCCGCCGTTTTCCAAAGTTCAGATGGATGCTGTAGAAAGAGTATATGAAAATTATATAAAGGATCATGTCCGCCTTCTCTGGTGAAACCAAAAAATGTATGTTGTCACCAAATTTTTAGAAAGGATTTGGGAAGCACTTTTTGGTATGTGAAAAAAGAAAATATCCATATTTACAGAATATTATAAGCTGATGGCAAAGTTTGTATACAACTACGTGCCAATTTATTAGTAAATTTAAAGCTCTTGCAGTATCGTATCAATACTTTGGGATCTGTTCTTTAGGACATCCTTCTCCTCTGGTGATATAGTTTTAAAATTGTCAGCAATATCACATGCCAACCACAAAAGCTCTGCATGACCTGGTGAGACAGCAGATGTTACTGGCAAGGAAAGGGTAAAACGAAGTGCTAGAAATGCTTCTTCAAAACTGTTTATAGGAGCATACCAGCATTTACCCCAGTTTCTTTTTTCATCCTTTCCCCAGGCACCTTTTGCAAGTGCTTTAAGAGCAAGAATTCCAATTCCTTTTTCTTTTGCCTTTTTAAAAACCGCTGGCCCAAAGTCATCTTTAAACCATAAAGCCCAATTAAATGGAAAAAGAATACTTGTAAAATCATAAATATCCATTAGTGCAATCGCTGCTTCTTCTGAATGAGCTGTAAATCCAAGATATTTTACAAACCCTTTTTCTTTTGCCTTGATAAAAAATTCAAAAGCACCACCTGGCCCCATGATTTGATCTACCTCATCTAAAGTCGTTACTGAGTGCAATTGATAGAGATCAAAATAATCTGTCTTTAGTTTTTTTAGAGAATCGTTAAACTCTCTTTCTGCACCTTTTTTTGTCCTTTCAAGGGTTTTACATGCAAGAAAGACCTTATCACGGTAAGGTTTCAGAGCAGGTCCAAGTGTTTCCTGAGCATTTCCATATTCTGGTGCGACATCAAAATAATTAATACCCCGGTCAATGGCTGTTGAAACATATCTTGAAGCACTCCTGGCAGTTTCATTCATTACAACAATTCCACCAAAACCGATTATAGACAATCTTTCCTTAGTTTTTCCCAGTATCCTCTTTTCCATAATTACCTTTCTTTCTTTTACCAGCTTACCATAAAAAAATGCTTATTATCTAAATATTATCATAATTTATATTATCTTTTATCAAGTTTTTTGATGTTTAGAATTTTTTTTAAATAAAACAGCACCATGACTTAGACTCAATACTTTCGCAATAAACCCATATTGGAAAAAAATAACTGATTCTAAAAAGGTAGAAGAAAAAGCATAAAGAAAGATAAAGGTTAAGGCCTAAGCAGTCTCACCGTGGAGGACCCACCCCAACTCCCGGTGCAAAGCCTGTTGCCTGGACGGTGCGCATCCAGGCGAGCCCGCCCAAAGTCTCGATGCCACCACCCAGTCGGCACAAGGTCACTTTTTACATGTTTTACATATTTTACATATTGACCAAGAAACCATACGGCATTGTTATCATGCCTGTCATTACTTACTTCATTGGTTGTTTCGAGGTGGGTAAGAAATTTTGTAATAAAATCTTCAAGTGTTTTTCCTATTTCTCCTTGATAAGCTTGCGCCTGTAATGTTCGTAAGTAATCACGAGGAGAAGAGCCTATTTCTAATTGTCTTCTGCCTCCCAATGTCTTTCCCCGGCCTTGCCCGGGCATAATGGGTAAACTTTCAACTAATCCCACAGACCAGCCTGGAACGGCACAAATACGTCCATTATTGACTACTTCTAATTTGGTCTGTCCCCGATGATTGCTTGAATATTCTTGAGGAAAATATACAAGCTTGTCTGTATCTAGTGCCTGTCTTAAGGTATCCCATATCCAGACATGTTTTTCGGTATTGACACGAACAGGTATTAAAGGATCAGAAGGAGAACATCTGGTTTGATAAATTTTTCCTTCTGCTGCGTGTTTAAGAATAGCTGCTTTCATTCGGTCAATAAAAAGGGGTGTTGGCATTGCCATGGGTGTTAATTCTAAACGATCAAACCCTTGTGGAACTTTTCTGCCTGCAAGCTCTCTATTATGAGCAAATAGTTCTACAACCTGTTCATGGGTTGGTACAGGATATTCTCTTCCATCTATTCCAATCACCCCAATGCTTTCTGATTTCGGAAGAAGCGTGAGAATGCCGGTGCGGCTTAAGGCGGTAACGCAACGGGCATATTCCCTTTCAACAGGAAATAACTGTTTTGATTGAGGAGCTCCTTCCATGTGCGCTGATGCGTCTATAGATTGTTTTGCCATACCCTATAATACCATTTTTTGGTTAGATTGTTCCACCAACCTAATATATTTAAAGATTAATATTAAGTGTTAGTTGTATCAATAAATTTCGATTATAAACATACCGGAAATGACAAAAAGTTTATTGAATGACTATTTTAGTTAATTGTCCCAGGTAGTGAAATTTCGAACCAGATTTTAAAGGAATTAGAGAAGTTTAGAAAACTTATCTATGGTGATGTATAAATTTAGAACCAAAATTATAAGGCCAAATGAGGATATTTTTATACCTGAATTGAGTTTTAGTAAGTTATTCTGTCAAGTAATTTTCTAATTAATGGGACTATTATTAAAGAAATTGGCAATGCTACTGCAAAACTTATGCCAAATGATTTTAACCAAATCATAAAGAAATGTGGTACCCATCCCACATTTATAAGAGTTAAGACAAAAGACATTATAAGTGACATTATAATTGATACAAATAAACCAAATAATAATCCATAATATTTTCTTTTAATTTTCATAACAGATTTTATCTTTTTGAAATCTCCTGCATTAAATAGTTGATTTATTATATATTAAAAATAGACAATAGGAAATTATTAGTCTAATCGATTATTGGCTGGCCATAGCAAACGAAGTTATAACCAGAATCTTACTGGTATATGATGGTTTGAATTTATATATAGAAACATATTTTATACAGTCAGCTATTCATTAAAATATTCAAGCCTGTAATAAAAAATACTTAAATCCCGGGAATTAGTTCTCAATTTAAAGTCTGCATATCCATAACCTTCATAATAAATATCCATAATATAAGGAGGCCTGTCTGTCTCAAAAATATAAAATTTATCATTCCAGGGTGAAGCAGTACTGTAAGAACTGCCTTCTCCATTACATATATCTTCCAACTCTTCTATAGTTATTATCCCATCATTTGAATAAATTATAGATTCTAGTAAATCACCTTCCCATGCACGTACAGAGGATGCGGATAATAAAGAATATTCAATATTGTTGTTAGCCAATCTTTGCTCTAACTGTTCCTCAATAACATCATAGCAATGTCCACCTATTATTTTAAAATGAATTTTCTTATCTATCATTTTTAATTTATCATATATATCTTGAGGATATATATATTCTTTGCCCAGCGATGAATAAATAACCAGACTGTTTACTGCATGAGTATTTATAAAAAAGTATATTAGATCATAATTACTCAGTATTTCTTCAAAGTAGTACAAAATTTCTTCTTTTGTTTTATCAATTTTTATAAAATCAGTATCTCCAGCCTCTCTAGCTTGATTTAATTCTTTAAAAACATATGACATTTGGTCATACATGGGATGGTTCAATATTTTATCATTATCCTCGTCTTCTAATGTCATTTTTAAAGGATTCCCATTAGGATTTATATAATAGTAATCTTTGTAAGAAATAATAAAATAAGGAATATTAAATGTTTTTGCGATGTAGGCAGACAATGCCACATCCCAATCAAGTAAGTTACTTTGTAATATAAGTGCAATTGAATTGTTATTTCTGGGATCCATGACATTATTTATATAATCATCTATAATTTCTTCCTTTTGGCCTCCTAAAATATTATAAAGTTTTATAAAGCTATCTAGAGATATTTTTTTATCTATTAGGATATCTAGATTATTATGTTTATAAAAGAAATCAGCAGCTTCTATGGCAATATCGTCATCAAGAATTGCACCTTTATATTCTTTATCCTCAATTGATTCCAATTCTTGCCTAAATTCTGGAGAATATAAGTTTTCTATTTCGTAAAGCTTTTTTTGAACCGGGTCTTGTAATTCTTCTGGTGGTTTTTCAATAATTTCTTTCTCATCTTTTTCAGCTGCTATTTCAGTCTCTTCATTTAGTTCTATTTTTTCAAATGATTCAGAACTATTTTTAGTTTCAGACCCAATATCTGATTCCTCAAACAACGAACAGCCGTTAATCCAAATAAAAAAGATCATTATTGCAGTAATCGGAATTATACTCTTCATATTAATTTCCCATTAAAGAATTCAATTATCTACCTATAATGTTTTAAAACCTTTTTGGTTTACCACTTTTTTAAATATTAATTATAGGGAAGTTGGTCACTTTGCTTAGCGCACAAACTGGCTGCCCCAATGTGTGAAATTTCAAACCAAATTTTAAATGTGTTAATAAATTTGAAGAGATTTTTTGATTAATCAACTAGCATTTCTTTCAATATATTCTTAACTTTTATAATTTCTATTTCTCTTAAATAACCGGCTTTCTCTTTTAATCTTATTTTATCAGTT
>JAUWCR010000215.1 GCA_030609215.1 Actinomycetes bacterium
GACGATCTAGTAGAAATTGGGGTAGATTTATTAAACCCGATTCAACCAGAATCAATAAATCCAGCTCATATTAAAAAAAGATTTGGAAATGAAATTGCTCTCTGGGGAACTATAAGCACTCAAAAAACTCTTCCATTTGGCAGTCCAGAGGATGTTGAAAATGAAGTAAGAGAAAGAATTAAAACTTGTGGTCCTGGTGGAGGTCTTCTTTTAGCTCCTACTCATAATATTCAGCTTGATGTACCATTTGAAAATATTAATGCATTTTATAATGCAGTTAAAAAATACAGAGATTATCCTATAAAATTATAAAAACTGGTAACTGTTTTTTAATTTATTTGGAAGAGAGTAGAAGTAATTAGATTTGAAATATTACTAAGATGAAAAGTAAAGAATATGTAAGAAGAATTGAAAATATAGATATATAAAAATATACAAAGAGGTAATTGAAATAACATCAAGAGAGAGAATTTTAAAAACATTAAATAGAAAAACTCCAGATAGGGTTGCGTGGTCTCCTTTAATTGCTGGATATTTTTTATTAGCTCAGGAGAAAGAAATCCAAGATTTAGGCATAATTAAGATGTGTAAGAAGTTTAATATTGATATAATAGCTAAAACTACGGCCAGTGCTGCTATGAGTACATCTAAAAATGTTTTAGCTAAAACTTTTATAAATGACATAGAAGTAAAAAATCCAGAAGATGAGCATAATTGGCAATTAGAAGCCCGTGATATTTTTGAGATGCCCAAGTATCGTAATCCTCAAATTAAAACTATTAAAAAGAGGTTTGAGACTCCTGTTGGTATTTTAACATCTTCATATGTATACAATAATTCAGCAAAAACTATTTTTCAGAAGGAGTATTTTATTAAGAAGAAGGAAGACATAAAAATTCTTAAGTATATGTATGATGATTTAGAGTATTCGCCAACCTATAATGATATCATGAAAGAAGAAGCAAAAATTGGTGAAGATGGTATTGTAGCAGCGGGGGTGGAAGGTTCACCCATAATTGAGATGATAGAGAATTTTATGGGTATCCAAAATTTTCTTTTTTATTTATACGATTACCAGAAAGATATTGAGTCTCTTTATGATACAATGTTTGCTAAGAATGTTGAATCTCTTGAGATAATTGCTCGCTCACCTGCTAAACTTATAGTAGTTTGGGAGGATACTGGAACAGGATTATATTCCCCTGATATATTTAGAAAATATATAGCACCAGTTCTAAAAATATATAGCAATATTGCTCATAAAAATAATAAATGTATACTGGTACATTCTTGTGGTTTACTGAAGGATATAATTAATGATTTGGCAGAAACAGAAGTAGACGGATTAACGGATGTAGCCCAATTCCCAACAGGCAATATTAATTTAATAGATATAAGAAAAAAAGTTGGTAAGAACTTTATTTTAACTGGTGGTATTGATTCTACAGTGCTTGTAAATCCAGATAAGAGAATTGTAAAAAGAAATAGAATAAAATTACTTAATGATATGAAGCCGAATGGTAATTTTATTATTGGTAGTGCAGATTCAGTGCCAGCAGATACGCCAATAGAAAATTTGAAATTAATTTATAAATTAGTTGAAGAGTATGGGTATTATTAATACAATACTGTGATAATAATTCATATATAATTTTATTTAATAGAATTTTAAAAAAACTGTGATTTAGTTATGAAAGGATATTTAAGCCATAAGGATTTTAAATTAAGGACCCTCAATATTATTAGAAATACAGGGCCTAGCACCAAACAGGCAATAGCTAGCAAGTTAGGTATTAATATAACGACTACCACTAGCTTGATTAATAAGTTATATAAAGAATATAAAATATTGGTAGTTTCAGGGGTAGATGATTCTACAGGTGGTAGAAAACCAAAATTATATCAAATAAATAAAAAATTTGGTTATGTTGTAGGATTGGATATTGGAGGAGAGAATATTAGGGTGATAATAACGGATATTTTAGGAAATATAATTTCAAGCTTGAGGGATAAAATAAACTCAGAAAAAAGTAAAGAAGAGATAATAAGTAAAATACTAAGCATGATGGATTCTTTAATTATTAAATCTAAAATTTCTAAAGAAAAAATACTTGGAATAGGAATGAGTATATCGGGTATTATTAATACTGAATCAGGATATATCATATTTTGTCCTAATATAGAAGGGTTTAAAGATTTTCATGTAAAGAAAATTATAGAAGAAAAAACTAAAGTGCAAGTATTTATTGATGATAGTGTGAGATGTATGGCTATTGCGGAAAAAAGATATGGAATTGCAAAAAGTTATAATAATTTCATTTTTGTAAGTTTGGGTAAAGGGATAGGTATTGGAGTGTATATAGATGGGAAAATATATAGAGGAAGCATGGGTTTAGCTGGAGAACTTGGGCATATAACAGTTTCGGAAAATGGTCCAATTTGTAATTGTGGCAATAGAGGATGTCTTGAAGCAATTGCTTCAAGTGATGGAATTATTAGAAGGGTAACAGAAGGAATGAAAAAGGGAATTGTAACTTCTCTTTCTTCTGCTATTAATAGTAATTTTGATAATCTT
>JAUWCR010000021.1 GCA_030609215.1 Actinomycetes bacterium
AATATAAAAGGTATAATGGATTAAAAGGGAATAAGATTATTATATATTATAAATATAAAAAAATTACCAATAAAAAGGAGGAATTTATATGCTTCGAAAAATTGAGTGCTTTATACAGCCTTTTAAATTGGATGCAGTAAAGGATGCTCTAATAAAAGCAGGTGTTGAGGGCATAAGTGTTACGGAAGTTAGGGGATTTGGCAGGCAGAGAGGATTTAAGGAAGGAGAGGTTATTAATAAAGAAGTTAAATTTCTACCAAAAATTAAGCTTGAAATAGTTGTAGGCGAAGAAGTAATTGATGAGGTTACAAAAACTATTGTGAAGCTGGCTCAAACTGGTAAATTTGGATCAGGGAAGATATTTGTCATACCGGTAGAAGATGCTATTAGAATTAGAACTTCTGAATCAGGAATAAGTGCAATAACATAATTATTAAAGTTTTTATAGATTTTTAGTATTTATGATTTTTACTAAACTAAGAAATAAATATAAGAATAATAAGTGAAAGGATTTTACAAATGGCATCAGAAAATAATGTTCTAAAAATGTTACTTTCCAGGGTATATAAGGCCATGGATCTTCTAAATATAAAACCGGGGTATAAAAAATACCTTTGTGAACCTAGAAAAACTATAGAAGTGGCAGTTACAGTTAAAATGGATAATGGAGATATAGATATATTTAAAGGTTACAGGGTTCAGCATAATACAAATAGGGGACCTGCTAAAGGTGGAATTCGATATCACCCTGATGTGGATATTGATGAGATAAAAGCTTTAGCTATGATAATGACCTGGAAATGCGCACTTGTAAATATTCCTTTTGGCGGAGCTAAAGGCGGGGTGAAAGTTGATCCTGAAAAACTTTCAATTAGGGAACTGGAAAATCTTACCAGAAGGTATACATCAGAATTAATCCCAAATATTGGTCCTGAAAAAGATATTCCAGCACCTGATATGGGAACAAATGCTCAGGTTATGGCTTGGATTCTGGATACTTTCAGTATAGATAGAGGATATATAGTGCCAGGAGTGGTAACCGGTAAGCCAATAGCACTAGGCGGTTCTCAGGGCAGAGAAGATGCAACCTCGAGGGGTTGTGTTTATACAATTCTTTCAGCCCTGAAAGTATTAAATATTGACACTACTGATCTGGATGTAATTATACAGGGTTTTGGAAATGTAGGGTCTAACTGTGCAAAGATACTTTATGATTTAGGTTTTAAAGTAATTGCTATAAGTGATGTTAATGGCGGTATATATAATAAAAAAGGACTTGATATCAACAAGTTATTAGAGCATATGAGCAAAAAAAAGACAATTGTAGGCTTTAAGGAATGTGATAGTATTGAAGGATCTAAGATTTTTGAGTTAGATTGCGATATTTTAATTCCAGCTGCTTTAGAAAATCAGATAACGATTGAGAATGCACCAAAGATTAAGGCTAGAATTGTTGCTGAAGGAGCCAATGCTCCAACTACGCCGGATGCTGATGAAATATTATTGGATAAAAAAGTATTTTTAATTCCTGATATTTTATGTAATGCTGGCGGGGTAACAGTATCCTATTTTGAATGGGTGCAGGGTAATGATGCTTATTTCTGGAGTAAAAGAAGAGTTAATCTGCAGCTGCGAGATATAATGGAAAAAGCATTTTATGAAGTTTATAATTGCCACAAAGAGAAAAATATTGATATGAGAACAGCTGCTAATTTAATAGGAATAGGGAGAGTGGCTGAAGCTGTAACTTTGAGAGGAATTTATCCATAATTGCAGCTGTCTGAAACGCTGCAGCTATATTGAATTATTTTTATTTTATGATATACTCATTATGAAATTTTAGTGAGTAGTATTAACATTAATGATAGTGGGCAAGTCCCACTATTTTTATTGTAGATTATATTTATAATTATATATAAGGTGATTTGTTTTGAATAGAAAGTTTATAGAGGCTTTAAGAGAACTAGAAAAAGAAAAAGGCATAAAAATGGAGGCAATAATTGATGCACTAAAAGTTGCTTTTGTTTCTGTCTATAAAAAAAATTATAACGAAGATTATCAAACTAGGGTTGATATTGATGTCAAAACGGGTGAAATAAAAATATTCAGGATTTTAGAAGAAGGTGAAGAAAGCGGTGAGATTGGGAATGAAGTAGAAGTAACACCGGATAATTTTGGCAGAATTGCAGCACAAACTGCAAAACAGGTAATGAAACAGCGAATAAAAGAAGCTGAGAGAGAAGTAATGTATGAAGAATTTAAAGATAGAGTTGGTGATATGGTTACAGGTATCGTTCAACAAAATGATGCAAGATTTACTTTAGTAGATTTAGGTAAGGTAGAATCTTTGCTCCCACAGTATGAGCAGGTCCCTGGTGAAAGATACAAACATGGTGAGAGAATAAAGTGTTATGTATCAGATGTAAGAAAAACTACAAAAGGGCCGCAGGTAATAGTATCAAGAACTCATAACGGGCTTGTGAAAAGGTTGTTTGAGTTAGAAGTTCCTGAGATATATGAAGAAATTGTTGCAATTAAAAGTATTGCAAGAGAAGCTGGATATAGAACTAAAATTGCAGTAATGTCCAGTGATAAAAATGTTGATCCAGTTGGTGCGTGTGTTGGTCCTAAAGGGTCCAGGGTGAAGATGATTGTAGGAGAGCTTGGTGGGGAAAAGATAGATATTGTTAATTATAGTGAAGATCCAACTGAGTTTATTAAAAATTCTTTAAGTCCTGCTAAAGTTCTGAAAGTATTAACAGATGAAGAGAGAAAGTTTGCTTTAGTAGTGGTACCAGATGACCAGCTTTCGCTTGCAATTGGAAGAGAAGGGCAAAATGCAAGGCTTGCTGCAAAATTAACAGGTTGGAAAATTGATATAAAAAGTAAAAAGCAGTTTGAAGAAGAATTGGACGAAGCTCGAAGGGAAAGAGTTGAGGAGCAGGATAGAAGTGAAGCAATAGAGACAAAAGAGAAGGAAAAGAAGCAAAAAAAGCAAAAGAAAGAAGAAAAAAAAGAAGTAAAAAAGAAAAAAAGTGTAAAAGAGAAAAAAGAGAAGAAAGTAGAAAAGGAAAAAAAAGATAAAAAAGGAAAGAAAGCAGCTTCAAAAAAGAAGAAAAAAAGTAAAAATATTAGTGAAAAAACCTGATACAAAATTAAGAAAGGCCAGAACTAACAAAAATGGATACTACTAGAATTTTTGAAATAGCTAGAGAAAAAAATATGTCATCTAAGGATATTATAAAAGTTTGTCTTGATCTTGGTTTTAAGGTTAAAGGTCATATGTCAACAGTTAGTCCTGAACAAAAGAAGGAAATTTTAAGAATTATTGATAAAGGTAAAAGAGATGAAGCAGGCGAAAGGAAATCTGATTGGAAAGAAGAAAAATTAATAAATATCAAAAAAGTATTGGAAAAAGAGCTGGATAAGGAAGAAAAAGAAGGAAGATTCAAGGTTAAACTTTTGCAAGGGAAGAAAAAAATTGAAGCCAAGAAAAGCAGCAAGGTTGCTGAAACTATAAGCAGAAAATCCGAAAGTATTAAAACTAAGGAAAAAATTAAGAAAAAGCCAGAGATAAAAAAGATTATAGAGCTTCCGGAAGGAATTACAGCAAAGCAGCTATCAGAAAGAATAAATATTTCTTCAAGTGAAATTATACAGGTCTTGTTTGATATGGGTGAAACTGTAAATGTTAATCAAACACTGGGTAAGGATTTGGTCGAATTTTTATCTCATGAATATAATTTTAAGTATAATATTATTAGATTTGAAGATAAAATTGAAGAAATTTTTAAGGACTCAAAGGAAGATTTGGTAAAAAAGCCTCCAGTTGTTACAGTAATGGGGCATGTAGACCATGGAAAGACAACACTACTTGATGCTATCAGAAAATCTGATGTAGTCCAGGGTGAGGCAGGAGGGATTACTCAGCATATAGGAGCCTACCAAATTGAATATAATGGTAGAAAAATTACTTTTATAGATACCCCTGGTCATAAAGCTTTTACTGAAATGAGAGCTAGAGGAGCAAGGGTTACAGATATTGCAGTAGTAGTTATAGCTGCAGATGATGGAATTATGCCCCAGACAAGTGAGGCTATTAATCATGCTAAAGAAGCAAATGTTCCAATAATAGTAGCTATAAATAAAATTGATTTACCGAATTCAAATCCCGATAAGGTAAAACAAGGATTAACTGAATTTAATTTAGTGCCTGAAGAATGGGGTGGGGAAACTGTTTTTGTAGAATTATCTGCAAAGAATAAAACCAATATTGATGAGCTTTTAGAAATGATTCTACTGATTGCGGATTTAAATGAAATAATGGGAAATGAAAAAGCAGAAGGTAGTGGGATAATTATTGAATCAAGATTGGATAAGGGCATGGGAGCAGTTGGTACTGTTATTATAAGAAGAGGCAGTATTAAAGTTGGGGATTTTTTTGTTACTGGCAATTCATATGGAAAAGTAAGATCAATAAGAGATGAAAAAGGGCAGTTAATAAAAAAAGGAGTTCTGTCTCAACCTGCTGAAATATCAGGATTTGCATCTGTCCCCCAGGCTGGAGATAAATTTTTTGTAGTAAAAAATGAAAAGGTAGCGAAGGAAATTATAAGCAAAAGAGATTATGATAGAAAAATGTCTAAAATGGCAGGGTCAAGGAGGCATATATCGCTTGAAGAATTATCTGAAATATCAAAGGAAGATGATATAAAAAAGTTAAAAATAGTACTAAAGTCAGAGTCTTATGGTTCGCTTGATGCAGTTGTGAAATCTTTGATGGAGATAGAGAAAGAAGAAATAAAAATCGATATAATTCATAAAGCTGTTGGAGCTATTTCTGAGAGCGATATACTTCTGGCATCTGCTTCTAATGCAATTGTTATTGGTTTTGGGATTATTTCAATACCCAAGGCAAAAAAACTTGCTGAGGAAGAAAACATTGATGTCAGGACTTATAATATTATTTATAAGTTAATAGATGACATTAAACTTTCTTTAGAAGGATTACTTGAACCAAAAATAGAAGAATTTGAAAAGGGAAGAATCGAGGTTAGGAAGATATTTAAAATACCAAAAGAAGGAGTGATTGCAGGCTGCTATATATTAGAAGGCAGTGTTGACAGAGGCGATAAGGTAAGAGTAATCAGAGATGAAAAAATAATTTATGAAAGTAAAATAGCATCCATGCATAGGTTTAAAGATGATGTAAAAAAAGTCACTGCTGGATATGAATGCGGAATAAGGGTTGAAAATTATCAGGATATAAATAAGGGTGACTTTCTGGAAATATATGAATTAAAGGAAATTGAAAACAGCAAGAGCAGTAGTAAATAAGATAAAGTGAATAAGATAAAAAAAATTGAGGTTGATATAAAAAGGGAAATAAGTTTTATTATAAACTCTAAAATAAATGATCCCAGGCTGGGATTTGTGACTATAACAGGCGTAAGACTTTCAACTGACTATAATTATCTGGATGTTTTTGTAAGCATTATGGGTAGCGGGAAAGTTGTAAAGGATACTTTGGTAGGTCTAAATCAAAGTAGTGGGTTCATTAAGAAAAATTTAGGAGAACGTATTAAGTTAAGGAATATGCCAAGAGTTAAATTTATTAATGATGATTCTATAAATACTGGGATGAAAATAACTAAAATACTTGAAGATCTAAAAAAAGTTGATTAATCTAGATGGGTGTAAATAATTTGAATCTGGTAAGATTATTAGAAAAGTTAGCTGATATCATAAACAAGAATAAAGATTTTTTACTGGTAACACATACTTATCCAGATGGAGATGCTTTAGGTTCACTTGTAGCTTTATATGAATTAATCTGCAGGCTAAAAAAGAATGCAATAATGGTATGCACGGGAGACATGCCATATCAGTATAAATTTTTACCTTCGATAAATAAAATCAAAAAAGGTTTGGATGATATAAAAGATATTAATAAAAAATATATAACTATATGTCTGGATAATGCAGATGAAAATAGAATGGATATTAATTTTAACAGGATAAGGGAAAAGTCATCAGAAGTGATAAATATTGACCATCATAGGGGTAATACAAAATTTGGCAATATTAACATAATAGGTCCAGAGAAATCTGCAACAGCAGAAATTTTATATGAACTTATAGATAGGAATTTTAAGAATTATTTAAATTATGATATAGCAATTGGGATATATACAGGAATATTAACTGATACTGGGAAATTTCAATATTCCAGCACTTCTTCAAATGTACACAGAATAATAAGTGAATTATTAACTTATGGCATAAAGCCTTCAAAAGTTTTTAGCAGTATTTACGAAAATGAGCCAATAAATAGATTCAAATTAATTCAGTTGATACTTGAGAGAATAAAGCTGGTAAAATCAAAAAAATTAATTTATTCATATATTTTACAGTATGATTTCAAAAAATTAAATTTACCATTTTCCTCCCAGAATGGTGCAATTGAACTTTTAAGGAGTGCAAAGGATGCAAAAATTGCTGCACTTTTTAAGCAAACCTTAAATGACAGTTTTAAGGTTAGTCTTAGATCTTCGAGCAGTAATTACAATGTTGCTGAGATTGCAAGTTTATTTGGAGGCGGCGGCCACAGCATGGCTTCAGCTTATGCTCAAAAAGGGAAATTAAATGATGTAATCCTAAGTTTGGTAGAGGCTATTAAAAGGGATACTGACTAAAAGTTATGGATAATAAAAAATTTAGGACTTTTGAAAAATTTAATGGAATTATGTTAATAAACAAAACGAGAGATATGACATCATATGATGTAATAAGGAATATAAAAAAAAATTTTTTTTTAAAAAAATTGGTCATGCAGGCACACTCGACCCATTAGCAGAAGGTTTATTAATTGTCCTAATAAATAAAGCTACTAAAATTTTTAAGTATTTTATATCTTTAGATAAAGAATATGAAGTAAAAATTAAATTAGGAGTCGAAACTGATAGCTGGGACAGTGATGGAGAGGTTTTAAAAACAAAAAGGGTTGATAAATTAGATAAGGAAAGAGTTATAAATGTAATTTCGAAGCTAAAGGGAAAGTATAGTCAAAAGATTCCTTTTTATTCTGCAGTTAAATACATGGGCAAACCTCTATATTATTATGCGAGAAAAGGCGAGAAAATACATCTTGACAAAAGGATAGTTAATATTTATAGCATAAAGCTTCTTTCCTTAAAAAAAGATGTTCTTGATTTAAAAATTAAATGTAGTTCTGGAACTTATATAAGATCAATAGCTAGAGAAATTGGAAGTATTCTAGGTTACGGAGGTATTGTTACACAACTTTTAAGAACTAAAATTGGGAATTTTTATGTAGAAGATAGTGTAGAAGCCGAAAAAATAATAGAATTAATTAGCGATGAATGGAGCTTGAGAAGTAAATCATATTTATTGCCGATTGAAAAAATATTAGAGAATAAACCTGATTTATATATAAGTAAAGGATATAAAAAGCATGTGGTGAATGGACATCCAATTTGTGGGTACATGATAGATGAGAAAAGAACTATGGATTATATATTAGAAAAAGGAAATATTATAAAAATAAAAGATTTAAATGAAAATATATTAGCGATTCATGAAATTATAAGTGAAGAGCTGTTAAGTGATATAATTAAAAAAGAAATAAGATTTACTAAAAGTATTGTAATTTTTTAATATTTAAATAAAATAGTTTTTCTGTTTATGAATGAATGCAGGGAAAGAAAATGACCGAATTAATAAAATTAGATGATTTAGGAGAAAATTATTTCAGGGATAATAGGAATGTTATAGTAATTGGATTTTTTGATGGAGTTCACCTTGGGCATAAAAAAATAATAAAATTATGTGTTGAAAGAGCAAAAAAAATAAATGGTTTTAGCATTGCTCTTACTTTTGATAAGCCGCCATTAAATATAATAAGAGGTGAAATGTCCAAGAAACTTATAACTTCATTTAAAGAAAAGATAAATTTAATAAAAGAATTAGAAGTTAGTTTTATTATTACAGCAAAATTTGATGTTAGTTTTTTAAAACTTAAGCCCGAACAATTTTGTAAGGAGGTATTACTTAAAAAACTTAACATAGGAGAAGTTTTTATTGGAGAGGATTTTCATTTTGGGTATGGAGCTAGCGGAAATGGGTATTTTCTTAAAAATTATTTCAAACCCCATAAAGTTAATGTAAATGTTATTCCGTTACTTAAATTAAATAATATTCCAATTTCCAGTTCGACTATAAGGATTTCTTTTTCAAAGGGTGATATTGGGAAAGTAAAATCTCTTTTAGGAAGAGTCCCTCAAATAATTGGAACTGTTGTAAGAGCATCAGGGAGAGGTAAAAAGTTAGGGTTTCCTACTGCTAACATAGATGTCTGTGAGATATATGTTACACCCAAAGACGGTGTTTATTTAGGTTTTGTTAATATAGGTGAATCTAAAAGATTGCCAGCTATTATAAATGTTGGCGATAATCCTACATTTAAGGATAATAAAAAATGGATAGAGGCACATATTATTGACTTTAAAAATGATATATATGGTAAAGAAATAAGAATTTTCTTTGTAAAAAGGCTGAGGGAAGAAATTATATTTGAAGATAAATATAAATTGATTAGCCAGTTAAAATCTGACATGAAAGTTGCAAGAAAATACTTTAAAAAGAAAGTAAATTAGGTTAGTTTAATACAAATTAGTATGATGGTTGTAAAATAATAAGAAGACTTAATTGTAATAAAATTTTAGTTATGATAAATTGTTTACTGAAAAACCTTATATTACAAGGAGGTGAAAATTAAAGTTGACGCTGGTTAAGGAAGATAAAAAAAATATAATAGAAAAGTTTAGAGTTCACGAAAGTGATACAGGTTCAACAGAAGTTCAGATAGCAATTCTGACCTCGAGAATAAACAGGCTTAATGAACATCTAAAAGCCAATAAAAAAGATAATCATTCCAGAAGAGGTATGGTAATGCTGGTAGGTAAGAGGAAGAGGCTTTTAGAATATTTAAAAAATTGTGATGTAGATAAATACAGGAAATTAATTAAAGAATTAGGTTTAAGAAAATAATAAAATACAAGGTTAATTTGTGTTAAGGGAGGAATATTAGTAATTAATGAGTACAATAGAGAATTCAAGAGAGCAATGTGAGATTAGTATTGATGGCAAAACAATAAGTTTTAGTACAGGAAAGCTAGCAAAACAAGCGAATGGTTCAGTTTTAGCTAAAAGTGGCGGAAATGGGATAATTATTACCGCAGTTATGAGTGAAGTACCCCGGGAAAACATTGATTTTTTCCCATTGACTGTTGATGTGGAAGAAAGAATGTATGCAGCAGGCAAGATTCCTGGAGGTTTCTTCAAGCGAGAGGGAAGAGCTACTGACAAAGCAATTTTGACAGCGCGGTTGACAGATAGGCCGCTAAGACCGCTATTTGATAAAAACTTGAGAAATGAAATTCAAATTGTGGCTACTGTTATTTCTGTAGATCAAATTAATCCATATGATGTATTAATTGTGAATGGTGCATCTACTGCTCTCTATATATCTGATATTCCATTTAATGAACCTATTGGTGCTGTAAGAATTGCAAAGATTGATAAAGAATGGATAGTTAATCCAACATACGAAGAAATTAGTAAGAGTATTATAGATATTGTGGTTGCTGGTACAGAAAATGCAATATTGATGGTAGAAGCTAAAGGTAAGGAGGCAGGTGAAGAGATTGTCGTAGAAGCTATAGAAAGAGCACAACCAGAGATAAAAAAGATCATATCGGTTCAGAAGGAATTTAGAGAAAAAATTGGCATAGAGAGAAGAGTTGGATGTAAATTTGAATCAGATAAAAATATAGCTCTAAAAGTAAAAAAACTGGCAGAGGATAAAATTAAAAATAAGCTGGAGAGAGTAGCTGAATATGCAGAAAGTGAGGAAAGGAAGCAATTACTAAACAGCACAAAAAAAGGATACCTGCAGGATGAATTAAAAATAATTGAAAATGAAGTGTTTGAAGCATTAAAATCTGACTATCCTGACGGTTCTGAAAACATAAAAGTAAGTCTAAAAGAAATTGAAAGAGATCTTGTCAGGGAGATGATAGTTAATAAAAAAATAAGACCTGATGGGCGTAAGCCTGATGAAATAAGAAAGATTACATGTGAGGTTGGCTTGTTCCCGGATACCACTCATGGAACAGGACTTTTTACAAGGGGAAGAACACAAGCTCTTACAATTTTAGCGT
>JAUWCR010000087.1 GCA_030609215.1 Actinomycetes bacterium
ATAAGTTTTAAAGATGATAAATCGTATCCATTTATTGCAATAACTGAAAAAGAAAAGTTTCCCAGAGTATTTATTACAAGGGATAGAAACATTAAAGCAGCAAGGTATTTTGGGCCGTATACAAATGTTAATGCAGCTAATCAAACTTTAGAAATACTGCGAAGAATATTTAAAATAAGAGATTGCAGAAAAAGCAAACCAGGTAAAGCGGCTGGGATGCCCTGTCTTAATTACCATATTAATCTATGTTCTGCACCATGCGTGGGTAATGTTTCTGAAAAAGAGTATGGAGATAATATAAATTATATAAAATTATTTCTAAAGGGCAGAGACAGTGCAGTAATTAATATACTTAAGTCAGAAATGCAAAAACCCGTACAGGATGAGGAATTTGAGAAAGCAGCAGAGATAAAGGAAAAAATTGATTCTATAAACAAGCTTGTAATAAGTCAAAAGATATTTATATATAGAAAGAATAGTTGGGATGCCGTTTCTATTAGTAAAGACACAGATGAAAGTATAGCAGCTGTGAGCCTTTTTTCTTATAGAGAAGGTGAACTTATTGCAGTAAATAATTTTGTTATAAATAATATAAAGCATTTAAAAAATAAAGAAATTTTATCTGGATTTATAAAGAAATATTGTACAGATATTGATAATATGCCTTCTAAAATCTATGTTCCGTTTAAAGTAGAAGATATGAGTACAATATCTAAATGGTTTGAAGATACAAAAGGGAAAAAAATAGAAATCAAGATTCCCGAGAAGGGTGAAAAGAAAAAAATAATTGATATGGTTACTAAAAACTCGAAACTATACCTTAATAAAAAGAAGTTTGAAAAAGATGTTGGCTCAAGCAAGGTCTATAAACACATGTTGAAGTTAAAAGGAGTCCTTGGTTTAGCCAATATACCCCGGAGAATTGAATGCTTTGATATTTCCAATTTAAAAAATAGTTTTCCAGTAGGTTCAATGGTAGTTTTTGTTGATGGTAATCCATTAAATAGTAATTATAGACATTTTAAAATTAATACTGTCAGTGGCCAGGATGACTGTAGGATGATAGAAGAAATCATTGCTCGAAGGCTTAAATATTTAAAAGGGTCGAAAATAAATATAGAAGATAGCTTTTACATCAAGCCAGATCTGATAATAATTGATGGTGGAAAAGCTCAATTTAATGCTGCTTGTAATGTTTTAAGGCAGAGAGGAATTATTAATATAGATGTGATAAGTATAGCTAAAAAAGAGGAAATAATATTTTGTAATAAATACATAAGAGGAATAAAACTGGATAAAAACTCAAATTTTATGATGATTGTAACAAAAATAAGAGATGAGTCTCATAGATTTGCTGTTAATTATCATAGGAAATTGAGGGATAGGTATATGACAAATTCTATTTTAGATGGGATTAAGGGGATAGGTGAGAAAAAGAAGTATTATATTTTTGAAAAAATTAATTCGATAGATGAATTAAAATCTAGCAGTATAAGGGATTTATTAAATATAAAGGGTTTAAGCTACAAGGATGCAGTGAATGTCTATAACAGTTTCCACAAATAAAAAGTATGTTAAATTATAGATTTAATAATATTGGAAATAAGGTTAAAATATGCATTAATATACTTTAAAATACTGCTAAGTAAAGCATAGTTATGATAAAAATGATTTATGCTAAAACTTGAAAATAAATTTTATTAAAAAAAATAGGTAAAATTATTGGCTGATAAAAAAATGAATGATAAATATAGTATAAAGTTAATAATAATAACTGGACTATCTGGAGCTGGAAAAACAGAAGCATTAAAATATTTTGAGGACGCAGGATATTATTGCATAGATAACCTGCCTTCTTACCTAATAATAAATCTTATTAAGTTCTTTTCAGAAAGAAACAGGAATATAAGCAAAATTGCAGTTGCTATTGATTTAAGAAGCGGATATTTCTTTGATGAAATATATAAGACATTGGATAATTTAAAAAAGAAAAATATTAAATATAAAATTTTATTTCTTGAAGCTTCAAAGAGTGTATTAATGAAGAGGTTCTCACTTACCAGAAGGAAGCACCCCTTAGTTGAAGATGGAGATATTGGGGGAGGGATAGAAAAAGAAATTGAAAAAATGTATAAATTAAGAAAAGTATCAGATGTTATAATAGATACAACTTCACTAAATACTAAGGACCTAAGACTTGAAATAACTGAAAGGATATTAGGTAATAAGGAAAGAAGCAGACTTCTACAAATATCTTTAATTTCATTTGGATACAAATATGGATTACCTGAGAATGTGGATATTGTAATGGATGTAAGGTTTTTACCTAATCCTTTTTATATGGATGAGCTAAAAGATCTTAATGGCGGAGATGAAAAGGTGATAAAATTTGTGCTTTCCCGTGAAGAAACTAAAAAGTTCTTGCGTATGTTCGAAGAAATATTAGATTTTCTGATACCAAATTATATTGACGAGGGAAAAAGTTATTTAGGTATAGGGATCGGCTGCACGGGTGGAAAGCACCGGTCAGTTGTTATCTCAGAAAAAATGTATGACTATTTAAAGATAAAAGGCTATTCTATAAAGCTATTTCATAAAGACATAAATAAAGGCTAAAGTATATTCCAAAAATTTAGAAATTCAGTAACTTAATTTTTTTCAAAAAATGTTACTCAAATTGTTTATATAATTATATAGTAAAATTATTGTACCAAATAAAAATTAATAATTTTATTCACTGTAGTGTAGTATTAATATTATTAAAAATCTTTAAGTATGGGTAGACTTCTATTTAATAAAAAAGTACTTGTAAAGCACTTCAGAAATTGTTATAAATTTGTTACAATTAGTAACTCAAGTAAGGGAAGTTTTCATTAAGCTGTAAGAGCAGTAAGATAGCTATTAAGTAGTTAGATTTTATTAATATTTTTTAAAATAGTAATTGATTGCAAAGGAGGCATGTAATGTCAATAAAAGTAGGGGTTAATGGATTTGGAAGAATTGGAAGGCAATTTTTCAGGGCAGTTCTGGAGTATGATAAAGCGAATGATGTGGAAATTGTAGGTATCAATGATTTATGTGATACTAAAACTCTTGCTCATCTCCTAAAGTATGATTCAGTTTATAGAGTGTTGGATGCTGATATTAAAGCTGAAGAAGATGGCATAATAATAAATGGGAAGAAAATAAGAGTGACATCTATTAAGGATCCTGCTGAGCTTCCATGGGAGGAGTTAGGTGTAGAAGTAGTTTTGGAATCAACAGGTATTTTTAGGACAAAAGAAGGTGCAGCAAAACATTTAAATGCTGGTGCAAAAAAAGTTATAGTTTCTGCTCCAATGAAAGGTGATGGTGCAGATATTACTATGGTGCTGGGAGTAAATGAAGATAGTTATGACAAGCAAAATCATAATATAATTTCAAATGCTTCATGTACCACTAATGCGCTTGCTCCTACGTGCAAAGTTTTAAATGATAGTTTTGTAATTAAAAAAGGATTTATGACTACAATTCATGCTTACACTAACGACCAGAGAATTCTGGATTTTCCTCATAGTGATTTAAGGAGAGCTAGAGCTGCTGCTCTATCAGTTATCCCAACTTCAACCGGGGCTGCAAGCGCTATAGGTCTGGTTATACCTGAGCTTAAAGGTAAATTAGATGGGATGGCAATGAGGGTGCCTATGCCAGTAGGATCGATAGTTGATCTAGTGGTTGAGCTTGAAAAAGATGCCTCAATTGAGGAAGTAAACAAAGCTTTTAAGGAAGCTTCTGAGGAAAGCAGATTTAGGGGAATATTATATTATTGTGAAGATCCTATCGTATCTGCGGATATAATAGGGAATCCGTATTCTTCTATTTTTGATTCATTATGTACTATGAAGATAGGTAATATGGTAAAGGTACTGTCATGGTATGACAATGAATGGGGTTATTCTACAAGGATTTATGAATTGATTAAGTTCATAGTGAAATAATTTTATTATAATCTGAAGATATTTATTAACCGGGGTTAATTTTGCCCCGGTTATTTAATGATTAGGCTTTTTAATATGTATGATTGAGGTGATAAAAAATGTTTGACAAAAAAACTATTGAAGATATTGATGTAAAAAGAAAAAAAGTCCTGGTAAGAGTAGATTATAATGTTCCATTGGATGATAGTTTAAATGTTACTGATGATACAAGAATTAAACTTTCGTTGCCTACACTTAAATACCTTATAAAAAATGAGGCTAAAATAATATTAATTTCCCATCTGGGAAGGCCTAAAGGTAAGGTTGAGGAAAAGTTTAGGCTCACTCCTGCAGTAAGAGAACTTGAAAAATTATTAAATAAAAATGTAAAAAAATTTGATGAAATATTCTCTTCAGAAATAAAAGAGTATATTGATAATGAAATGGATTATACTGATATTGTAATGATTGAAAACCTAAGGTTTGATCCTGGTGAGAAATCAAATGACAGAGATCTGGCACGTTCACTGGCTTCTCTTGCTGATATTTATGTAAATGATGCATTTGGTGCAGCTCATAGATCACATGCATCTGTAGTAGGGGTAACCCAGTTTCTCCCAGCAGTGGCAGGGTTTTTAATGAAGAGGGAAGTTGAAATACTGGTGTCATTACTGGAACTGCCAGAACGCCCATTTGTAGCAATACTTGGAGGAAGTAAAGTTTCGGATAAATTAGTTGTAATTAAAAATTTACTGGACAAGGTAGATACACTGATTTTAGGTGGTGGTATGAGTTATACTTTTTTAAAGGCTAAGGGATATGAGATAGGGGAATCTATTTGTGAGGATGATCAAATTGGTTATGCAAAAGATATGTTAGAATTAGCTAAAAAAAATAATGTTAATTTTGTATTACCTGTAGATATAACAGTTGCTAGAGAATTTGATAGAAACGCGGATAAGAAGATTGTAAACATTGATTCCATACCTGCAGGATGGCATGGGCTTGATATAGGTGAAAAAAGTATAGGCCTTTTTGAAAAAGAGATTGCAGGTGCAGGGACTATTTTTTGGAATGGTCCAGTTGGTGTTTTTGAATGGGAAAGATTTGAGGAAGGAACAAAGAGCATTGCCAGGGCAATCTCAGACAGTAGTGCTGTTACTGTAGCAGGCGGTGGTGATACCATATCAGCAATCAAAAAGTATAATTTATCTAATAAATTTTCTCATATCTCTAGCGGTGGAGGAGCTTCTATGGAATTATTAGAGGGGAAAGTACTTCCTGGAGTAGCTTCTCTTATGGATAAATAAATGGTTAATTTTTTATTATTTTGAAGGGATGATTAATTATGAGAAAGCCTTTTATTGCAGGTAACTGGAAAATGAATATGACTCATCTTGAAGCAATAAAGTTTATTGGAGATGTTGAATACAAATACGAAAACAAGAATGATTGTGAAGTATGTGTTTGTCCTCCTTTTACAGCTCTAAGGAGTGTAAAAAATATTATTGATAGCAATGCTTTAGATATAAAGCTTGGAGCACAAAATATGTATTATGAAGAAGCAGGAGCTTTTACAGGTGAGATATCTCCATTGATGTTAAAATCTATAGGAGTGGATTATGTAATAGTAGGTCATAGTGAGAGAAGAGAAATATTTAAAGAAACAAATAAAATTGTAAATAAAAAGGTTAAAGCTGTTTTTGTTATTGGACTTAAACCAATTATGTGTATTGGTGAATCATTAAGTATCAGGGAAAGCGGCAATGCTGAAGATTTTGTATTAGGACAGTTGGTTGAATGCTTAAGTGGAATTGAAGAAAAAGATATTATTAATTTAACCTTAGCATACGAGCCTATATGGGCAATCGGCACCGGGAAAACTGCAACATCTAAAGATGCAAATGATATGTGTTCAGCTATAAGGGGAAAATTGGAAAATCTTTTTGGTAAGGATATTTCTGAAGAAATTAGGATTCAGTATGGGGGAAGTGTAAAACCTTTTAATATAAGTGAACTTATGAGTATGACTGATATTGATGGAGCTTTAGTTGGGGGAGCAAGTTTAAAGGTTGATGATTTTATTGCAATAGTCAATTATTAAATGTTGAGCTGCTAAGAGTGTTACTAATTTAAAGCAGTAGTAGCAGGAAATATATAAATGGAAAAAATATTGTAAGGATATAAGAAAAATATATGGTGAATATGAAAAAAGATACAAAGAAACCAATATGCTTGATTATATTAGATG
>JAUWCR010000184.1 GCA_030609215.1 Actinomycetes bacterium
AAAATCTAATAAATATAAAATAACTTATAAAAATAAATGGACAAGAAGTAGTATAAAACATATTCTCTCAAAAAAGTTATATTATGAGGATGAATACATTTATGCTAAAAATAGTAAATTTAAGTTTATAGATCCTGTACATATAGGCAAAGAGCCAATAATCTCAAAAGAACTTTTTGAAAAAGCAAGAAGACAATCGGAACTTAACAGGAGTTCAATTAATAATTCTACTGTTGTATATATCTTAACTGGGAAAATGAAATGCCTAAAATGCGGACGTCCGTATTGTGGGGGAAGATATCATAGCCAAAAACGAAGTGTTACTTCATATTACTACAGAGACATGGGTAGAGCCAGCAGAGCTAGAGAGCTCGGCTATCTATGCAATAGTGCCTCAATTAAAAAGGATTTAATCGAAGGTGTTGTAAAAAATGATATTAAAGGATTCCTTTTAAATCCTGAAAATATGAATAAGTATTTATTAAATAGAGACAGCAAGAGATTAGATACAGATTTTAAGGTAGTAGAACTTGAAGACAAAAAAGCTAAGATTAATGAAGAAATTGATAAGTTATTAGATTTATATTCGAATAATGATATTCCTAAATCTATTTCTACTAAAAATATTGCAAAAAAATTAAAAGATAAAGACATAGAAATAAAAAAGCTTGATAATATTATATATGAGTTCAAAAATAAAGAGATAGTAGGGAAAGCTAAAATAGAAAAGATTAATAATATTAAAGTCCT
Source organism: Actinomycetes bacterium (assembly GCA_030609215.1). Taxonomy (GTDB): domain Bacteria; phylum Actinomycetota; class Humimicrobiia; order Humimicrobiales; family Humimicrobiaceae; genus JADHVM01. The sequence goes on from JAUWCR010000184.1 coordinate 751, forward strand.
TTTTAAAAGTTTAGTAAAAGGATTAGAAAAACTAGATAATTTGGATTGGAAAAGAATAATACATAAAATGATTGAAGAAATTGGCATAGATTCAGAATATGGCTATGGAAAAACAAATAAGCTAGATGTTTACATAACTTACAACTTTGAAAATCTTTTAGAAAGTAACAAAACCTTTCACTTGCCGAACTGTATCAATTGTGCATCCGAGGGAAGTGGTAAAACCGGCAATTAAGGAATCAGCTGCTTCAGTAATATTTATCCATAATCATCCCAGTGGAGACCCCGAGCCTTCAGTAGATGATATTGAAATTACAAATAGGCTACGTAAATCTTTTTCTATTGTTGGTATAAATATATTAGATCATATAATTGTAGCTGAAAACGGATACTTTAGTTTTAAGCAGAAAGATATGATTTAGAATTACTGATTTATTACTTTTTTATTTTTACCAACTTCCTTATGTGTGAAGCTGTTAAAGATCTCAAACTTATTTTTAGAATCTGTCTTAATTAATAACAATAAAATGTTATAATTATAACAATCTTTAACAAAATTGTTACAAAAGAGATATCTGGAGGTATTATGAAGAGGAATAAATTATATATATTACTTACTTTAATAATCACTGTTATTCTTTTTGGAACAGCTGCAACATGTACTCAGTGCGGTGCTAATATAGACAAAGCCCTAGGAGATCTTGGAGGCAGTGTAGATGAAGAATCACCAGGCACAGAACCAGGAGGGGAACAGCCCTCAGATGCCGAACCACCAGGTGAGATTTCACCAGAAGAACCATTATCTGAAGAAGGAAATCATCCACCAGTTATAGATAAGATAAAAATTTTTGAAGCTGACATAAGAATTGCAGAGGCAGAAGGGTGGCTTTCAGAAATACCAATGGGAATGGAGTTTTTCTTTACAATTGAAGCCTCTGACGAAGATGAGGATGATTTGGAGTATTTTGCTTACGATGATGCTGGAAATAATTACGAAGTTAGAAAAATTGATAATGACCTTGCCAACCTTCGTTGGACATCACCTGAGTTAGAAGGTTCTGTTGTATTAACTATAGAGGTATTAGATGGAAGAGGAGGAGTAGATAATTATCCTATTAATATGGATATAATTGGAGAACCTGCTGAAAGAGAGGAACCAGTTGATTTTGGTGAAGCGGTGAACAGTCCTCCCGAAATTCATGGGGATATAATCATAGAAAATCTGCCTGGCTCAGATTCACCTGAAGGTGGTCCTTATAATTGTGGAATACATTATAGGATTAGTGTTGATGCTACAGATCCTGACAGAGATCCTCTAACATATAGGTGGCAGGTTGATAGTGGCAGGATTATTGATGAAAACGCGAATCCTTCATCATGGGAGACTCCTGATAATCCGCTTTCATGTATTATAAGAGTATTTGTTAGTGATGGTATTAATGAAGAAGTAACTACTGCTATTGCAGTTGAAGTTGAATAATTTATTTGAAAATGCAGTAACTAGATTATAAATTATTGGCAATAAATAAATTACTCAGTATAAATTTATTATGAATGAATGTTATAATTATAGAAGATTTATCATCCGATACTTATTTGGAGGTTAAAAATGAGAAGGGTAATTAATATAGTATTTAGCATATCCATTATTTTATTTTTAATGTTTTTTATATTTTCTGCTGGTGGATGCAGGAAAATTGGTGGGAAGATATCAGAAAAAGTTGAAGAAAAATTATCTGAAGTAGAAGCTGAAAGCAAGGGGAGTGATAAAACTTCAGGTTCTGTATCAGAGTCAGATGTGCTTGATTTAGTTCCTTTACATCCTGACGCAAGTGTTACAAGCTCAAGTGAGAGTACTAAAGATGAAGTATGGGCGTATCATATTGAATTTGACTTTAAGGGCAGCCTTGATCACCTGTCAAGCTGGTATGAGAATTCATTTGGAGAAAATTGGGATGTAGTTACTCAATCAGCAGGAGATTATGATGACTGGGCAGATTTTTATATTGAAGCTGAAAACAGTAATTATTATTTAATTGTTTATCTATATAAAGATTCTGATAGTGAATATATTAACGGGTCTATGGATTTGGAAGCAAAGTCAGGATCTGTTGCAAGTGAACAATGTACTGAAGAAGTTACAGAAGATGGGGCAGAGACTAGCGAGAGTGACGAAGAAGACTTTCAGCCGGTTACTCATTCAGGAGAGCTGACTGAACAAAAAATTGCATTTGTATGTGCATCTGTAGGTTCTAATTGGAATATAAATGATCATTTTCCTGATCTAGATATTACAGTTCATGATGAATATCAATTTGATAAAGGCTATGTGATTGGTGAAATCTTAAGTAGTGATAAACCAGATATAATGATTATTAAAGAGTGCGCAGCATATTTCCCACCTGAAGA
>JAUWCR010000082.1 GCA_030609215.1 Actinomycetes bacterium
TGTTTCAAGCAATAAACAAACCCGGCACTCACAGACATGGGGTGATGATAATGGGTTCTCACATATTCGTGCCACGTTTATGGGCCCAGGTATTACTGTACCGCTATCTGATGGTGAGCTGGTTCTTGGCACATGGCAGCAGATAATCGTTATTGACCATGATAATAGGCCCCGCTCACGTGAGGTTTTTATACAGGTTATGGGAGAATAGTAAAAAAACACCTTCAGGAGGAGCTGAACCACATATCGAATACTGATCTGGTTCTTCTGGCTTTTGGCTATTGCGGTAATTCCATTATTGGAATCAAGCCGCCGACCTACAGCATAATCTTCCCTCGCGTTGACGACTGTATTACATTACTGCTTGGTTCCAGCGAAATGCGTCAGATAGTTACGAGTGAAATAGGCACTTATTTCTTAACCAAAGGCTGGCTGGATAATGAAGAAAACATCTGGCTTGAATACCAAGAATCAGTTAAACGGCATGGGAAAGCAAGAACCGACAGGATTTACAAGATGATGCTTGAACATTATAAACGACTGGGAATTATTGAAACTGGGGCTTACAAATTGGAGGATTTTCTTAAAAAAACCCATATATAAGGAAACTTGCCTGTCCTTGACATGATTCATAATTGGCATGTATAATATACCAATAATGAATCAAGTAAAAAAGTTAAAAAATTTAGAAAAACTCAGTTATTTTGATAAGAATACCTTGTCACAATATATTGAACTTTCTGATAACAGTTTGTATGCTAATATTAAAAGATGGTTAAAGAATGGCAGGATAATACAGATTAAAAAGGGCATGTATGTTACTCCTGAGTATTATAATATTCTTCCGAATAAAGAAGAATACATAGAATTTTTATCAAATAAGATTCGTGAACCTTCATACTTAAGTCTGGAATATGTACTCCAAAAATACAGCATGTTAACAGAATCCGTTTATTCTTATACATCTATAACTTTGAAATCCAGGAGAGTTTATAAGAATAAATTTGGTATATTTGTATACAGAAAGATAAAAGAAGACCTTTTTACTGGTTATATAATTAAAGAATATACTGGTTTTAAAGTTAAAGTAGCAACAAAGGCCAAAGCATTATTTGATTGGTTGTATTTAAAAAATTACCGTACTGAAATAATAAATAGAGAATTACTGAATTCCTATAGATTAAATCTTGATGAATTTAAAAAGAGAGATTTGAAAGAGTTTTCAAATTACTGCGCCTTAAGCGGAATAAAAAAGTATATAAACCTAGCTGAATTGATTGGAGACGTATATGATATATAAAGAGCTGGAAAATATTTTCAAAGAAGAAAAATCGAAAGGGGCTTTAAATAGCTATATACGTAACCTGCTCAAAGAATACCTTCAGGTTTATGTACTTTACTTTATTTATACATCTTCTGATTACAATAAAAACCTCATATTTACCGAGGGTACATGCTTAAGACATTTTTTTGGGCTTGAACGTTTATCCGAAGATATAGATTTTGATTATATTGATAATATAGAAGTGGGTAAGTTTTTAGATGAATTGGAATATTTCTTTAGAGTTCGTTATAAGTATAAAGAAATTCAAACCTCAATAAAACAGCGGGGAGAACAAATTGTTTTAAAATTCCCAGTCCTACATAAATTAGGATTGGCAGATCGTTCTGAGAGTAATTTTTTATATATAAAAATTGATTTGTCTAAAGTTCCTTCAAGCTATTATTTGCTTCAGACAACTTCTAAGAGTATGTATGGTTTTAATTTTGCAGCAAAACATTATGATCTGCCAACATTAATGACGGGGAAAATTCATGCAATTTTAACCAGGAGAAATTTAAAGGGCAAAAAAAATAGGGAAAGCATAAAAGGAAGGGATTATTTTGATCTGCTATGGTTTGTAAAAAATGGAATAAAGCCAAATTTAAAAAGGCTTTCAGACATTATGGGCAAAGATATGACATTAAAATATATTGAACAGCAACTGGATAATAAAATTAGAGGGATGGGTTCTAAATATGAAAACGATTTTATTTCAGATTTAATTCCCCTGGTTAGTGATCCTAATATTATTGAGCCTTATATTAAAAATTACCACGATGAATATTTAAGATATAAATTAAAATCCTTTTCAACGATGGTTGACTTGAAACTCAAGTGTAAGAAATGCAAAAGAGAATTCTATCCCGGGATTTCTATTGAAATAGCAAATTTTAAGGAAATGGTTTTAGGGGAAAGCAGACATAAATGTCCTTATTGCGGCTATATAAATATCGTAAATAAAGATGATTTATTTTTATAAGTTTTTGTGTATGTGTTAACCTAAAACCAGGCTATATTCCATTGTTAATTTATATCTCAGTGATTCAGACATAAGGGAAATCAGATAAAAAACACCATTATATTAGCGCACTCATAAATTTTTTTACTACAAATTTGTAAAAATTGCATATTTTGCTGTTAGGAAAAAGCTTGACAAGTTAATAAGGTTAGTATAGTATACTAACCAATAAATTAATAAATATATAAGTATATTTTGCATAGTAGAGGTTTAAAATGGCTATAAAAACTGGTGACCCAGAAATGGCTCGGGTACTTAATAGAAATCTGGTTTTAGATCTTTTAAGAAATGTTGATTCTACTCACCGTGCAAAAATTGCAAAGGAGTTGAATCTAACTAAAGCTACTGTAACCACCATAGTAAACAATCTTATAAATGAAGGATTAGTAAAAGAATTAGGTGAAGGAGAATCACAGAAGGCAGGTGGAAGAAAACCAGTACTTATAACTTTAAATAAATCAAGTAGTTATATTATTGGTATTGATATCGGAAAAACCAACACTGTTGTTGCTATTAGTAATTTAAAAGGTGATATTATTAAATTAATTCGTAGACCTACGGTAAAAAATTCTTCAGTGACAAATGTAATTAAACAAATTTCTAATCTGGTAAATAAGTTAATTAAAGAATCAAAAATTGACAGAAAAAAAGTCAAAGGAGTTGGTGTATCTGTTGCGGGTATTGTAGAAAGGAACAGAGGCTTTATTAAATTGTCTCCAGATTTTAATTGGAGTAATATTTTCTTATCCGATTTACTTTCATCAGAACTGAACTTTCCAGTAAAGATTGATAATTGTACTCGTGTTATGACTCTGGGAGAAGAATGGTATGGAAATGCTAAAAAATCAAAAAATGCTTTTTTTATAAATATTGGATATGGAATCGGATCTGCAATAATGATAGATGGAAAAATTTATAACAATCATAGCGAAATTGGGCATTTCTACGTAACAGGTAAAAAAATCAGATGTTATTGTGGAAAATATGGATGTCTTGAAGCAGTGGCTTCTGGTAACGCAATTGAACGAACTTCAAATGAAATTCTTAATAAGGAAAGAAAAAGTTGGATAACTGCTAAAGATGCAGCAGAAATGGCTAAAAATGGAGATTCTGTAGCTAATAAAATATTTCATGATGCTGGAAAATATATAGGGAGATCAATTTCTTCAGTGGCTAACTTTTTAAATCCAGACAAAATAATTATAGGAGGTGGTGTATCTTTAGCAGGGGATCTTCTTTTAGCTCCAATCAAAGAAGAATTTAAAAAGCAAGCAATGGAAGCTATAAACAATAGTACAAAAATTGAAATTTCAAAACTAGGTATAAATGCCGGAGTGTTAGGAGCAATTGCATTGGGACTTAATCATTTTATATTTAAACCAGAGGCGGATTCTGATTAAAAAGAAAATATTTACCAACTTATTTGATTTACTGTTACTTAAAAATGAAAGAAATAGGATTATTAAATAGAGAAATCTCTGATGTAGTTACCAGAATGGGACATGGCGATGAATTATGTATATGCGATGCTGGCTTTTCAATACCATTAAATATAAGAGATATAGACATATCTTTAAAGGATAACAAACCAGGATTGATTGAAGTCCTAAAAGAAATTTTGAAATATTTATCGGTGGAGAAAGTAGTAATTGCTAAAGAAACTGAAAATGTGAATCCAACAATGTTTAATAATATTGTGAAATTATTTGATAAAAGAGTGGATATAGAAATAATACCTCACCTGAAACTAAAAAGAAGATGTAAAAATGTGAAAGCAATAATTAGAACTGGTGAGTTTACGGCTCATTCAAATGTGATTTTGATTTCAGGAGCAGATGAAGGTAGGTGGATTGTTGAAAATAAATAAAGGAGGTGATCTTATTGTGAAAAATAAGATTTGTTTAAGTGTAATAGCAAGACGGGGCTATATTTTAAACAAATCTAGAGAATCATTTTATCAAAAAAAGGAAAAAGAAAACTATTAAAGGAGGAGAGATGAAAAGATATTCTTTGATTTTCCTGGTAGCAGCAATAATAATGTCTTTGACTTTGGCTCTATCATTTGTTGGCTGTAAGCCAGAAGCTGTAGAAGAAGTTGCTGCAGAAGAAGCCGAAGAAGAAGCAGCACCCGCAGAAGAAGCTGAAGTTGTAGAAGTAGCTGAGTTAACTGGAATCGATAGAACAGGTGACTATTATGTATTTGTTGGTACATTTATGAGTTTAGATTATTACGTAGATTATTACAGAGCAGCTAACATAATAATGGAAGAGTGGCCAGAAGTACAAATAGATGTCTTGGGTCCAGCTGATTATGATATTGAATCAACATTGTCAATAATTGAGCAACAAATTGCTAAAAAAGTAACTGGTATTTTGGTACAACCTTGGGGTGAAGACTGGCTTCCTACTTGTGATAAAGCTGTAGATTCAGGTATTCCTGTAGTTTTTCTTGGTGTAGATTTTCCTAAATCTAAAAGACTAGCATATTGTGGTACTGGTAACACTAAAATGGGTATGGTTGCTGGTGAATGGCTTGCTGAAAAAATTGGATATAAGGGCAAGGTTGCTGTTATGAGAAATCCTGTACTAGCAAATGTTACCGAACGTTATAACGGTTTTATGAGTGTAATGGATAGTTATCCTGATATAGAAGTAGTTGCTGACCTTGATCACCAAAATGACTCAAATATTGGAGCACAGCTAATAACAGGAATATTGCAGCAGCATCCAGATTTGGCAGCAGTATGGGGTGGTGATGGAATATCAGGTCCTGCAGTTGCCATGGGAATAAGAGAAGCTGGACTTGAAAAAGGTTCAGTAATTATTGTAGGAGCTGACAGAGAAGACGCATTACTTGCATCAATTGCAGAAGGTGAGATAACTGCCACTGTTGTTCAAGGTGCTTCGTTAGAATTTTATTACGGAGTGAAAATATTAGATGCGTATGTGCATAATTATGGTCCTCAAGTTTCATACGATGATGCAGCTGCAGGTGTTAAGCTTGTACCTGATGTAGTGAATCCAAAAGTTAGTGTTGTTACTAAAGATAATGTCGAGTATTTTAGAAGAAGTTATGTTGAAGATCCAACTGCTGAATAGAAGTTAGATTGAAAGTATGGTCCGGGTTTATATTTTCGCTCGGACCATATTTGTCTAATTATTTTATCTAAAAAGTTGGTATAGAAAAGCAGAAATGTGGTTTAATGAATAATCGAGAAAGATTTTTAGAAGTTATAATAAATTTTAATAATAATGTAGCTCCTCCTAAATGGGAGTTTGGATATTGGGGGTGTCTTGTTGATAAGTGGTATGATGAAGGATTACCAAAAAAGGAATATCCACATGTGCCCAAAAAAATATCAACTCCTTCAGCCTCAATAGCTAATGTCGCCTGGCACTCCATTAAAGGGAAAAAGCTTCCCAAAGGTATTGCTGTTGATGGGGGTGGATTATATTTTCCTGGAAATAATTTTGCATTAGATAAAGATGTGATGCATACATTAGATATGAATTTAGGCCAGATACTGGTTAATGTAAATTTACTTTTCTGTCCAATGTTTGATATTGAAATATTTGAAGAAAATGATAAAAAATTAATATATAGTGATATAGATGGCGTAAAAAAAGTTTTTTCAAAAGAATCTGAAAATTATCCTTCTCCTATTACATATCCTATAAGTGATAGAGAGAGTTGGGAAAACTTAAAAAGGGATAGACTTAACCTAGATAATATAAAAGAAAGGTTTCCAGACCATTGGGACAAGCTACTAAAGAGATATAAAAGGAGGAATTATCCATTGGTTCTAGGGGGATTTCCACATGGTTATTTTGGAACTCTGGCACATCTAATGGGATATGAAAATCTATTTTTAAATTATTATGATAATCCAAGTTTGATACATGATATACAAAAAACTTTTACAGAATTATGGATTGCGATTTATACTGAAATACTGTCACAAACAGATGTAGAT
>JAUWCR010000079.1 GCA_030609215.1 Actinomycetes bacterium
CTTGAAATACCAAAATATACAGCATATTTTATTTTTATATTCTTCTGAAGATAATTAAATAATGTACCAAATGAACTTGCAAAAAAAACCTGTATCATTGATATTGCTGTAGCAGCCTTAGGAGAAATATTTGTGATATAAACTAAAAGAGGAATTATAACTATTCCTCCACCAATACCTAATAGTCCAGATGCTGTCCCCCCAATAAATCCTAGCAGTAAAAAAGTTAAATATTGCATCATACCTTTTTAACTTTTTCTTTTCTATGTAATCTTCTACAAGATAGCTTGGTCTCGATATGTTCCTCGTAATCTTCTCTAAAGTATTTTATAGTACTAAGTACAGGATTTGGAGCAGTTTTACCTAATCCGCATAAAGAAGTTTCTTTAATCATTTTACCTAACTCCTCTAATTTCTCAATATCTCCCTCTTCACCTTTGCCTTGAGTTATTCTTTCCAGTATTTCCAGCATTCTTCTTGTTCCAACCCTGCAAGGTGTGCATTGCCCACATGATTCTTCCTGGATAAAGTCCATAAAAAATCTTGCAATATCAACCATACATACATCTTCATCAAGAACTATCATGCCTCCTGAACCCATTATTGCCCCAGTATCTTTTATTTTCTCATAATCTACAGGTGTATCAAGATATTTTTCAGGGATACACCCTCCAGATGGTCCTCCCATCTGAATAGCTTTAAATTTTTTATCTCCCCTAATTCCTCCACCAATTTTATATACAATATCCCTTAAAGTTATTCCCATAGGTACTTCTACGAGCCCAACATTATTAACTGCGCCAGTCAGAGCAAAAATCTTGGTTCCCTTGCTTGTGTCTGTACCAACACTATTAAACCATTCTGCCCCATTTAAAATAATCTGAGGTATATTAGAGAATGTTTCTACATTATTTATAAGAGTTGGCTCTTTATATAAACCCTCATTTGCGGGAAATGGAGGTTTTGGTCTAGGCATTCCTCTCTTTCCTTCAATAGAACACAGAAGTGCAGTTTCTTCACCACAGACAAAGGCACCTGCACCCTGATATATTTCAATATCAAAGTTAAGCCCGCTTCCCAGGATATCCTTACCTATTAGACCAAGTTTCTTAGCTTGATTTATTGCATTTTCCAAGGTTTTTATAGCCAACGGATACTCTGCTCTTACATAGACATACCCCTTGCTTGAACCAATAGCTAATCCTGCAATTAGTATTCCCTCCAGAACAGAATGAGGATCAGATTCAAGAAGATTTCTGTCCATAAAAGCACCGGGGTCACCTTCGTCACCATTACATATTACATACTTTAATCCACTTTTTGATATTGCATTATAACAAAATTCCCACTTTTTACCCGTAGGAAATCCTGCTCCACCTCTTCCTCTAATACCTGATTCTATGATAATTTTTATAATCTCATAGGGGTCATTCATCTCTAATGCTTTAAGAAATCCTCTATATCCATCTTCCCTTATATAATCCTTTATCTCTAATGGATTAATTTTTCCCTTATTATGAAGGACTCTAGGCTCCTGATACTTATAAAAATATGAAAGCTTAGAATCTTTTAATATTGGTTCCAACTCGCTAACTATTTGTCCTTTAATAATATGATTATCAAATATCTTTTTTACTTTATCCTTATTTAGACTATGATATATTACAGGTTCTTTCCCAGTAGCTTCAACAGTAAACATTGGCTCCCGGCTACAGAATCCAACACAACCTGATGTAGCAATCTCAATCTCCTTGCTATTTAACCTCTTTGCCTCCCTGTCAACTATTTTCTTAATCTCATCAGCACCTGAGGCTATCCCGCATGTTCCCATATGCACTACGATTTTGAATTTTTTATCTTTTAATCTCTCTATATTTTCAGCAATAATTTCTTCTTTTAAATGAGTAAGAAAATCTTTCCTTAATTTATTCATAGATTTAACAACCATATTAAAAACCTTCTATTATTTATAGGAATAAATAATATCCATTACTTTTGCAGGATCAACCTTTTGGCAAACCTTATCATTTATTACAATAATAGGGGCAATACCACAGGCGCCCAGGCACCTATTTGCTTGTAATGAATACATTCTGTCAGGAGTCGTCTCTCCTGGGTTGATTCCAAGCTCTCTTCCAATTCTATCAATAATTCTTTTACCACCTTTTACATAACATGCTGTCCCCAGGCAAACTCTTATATTTATCTTACCCCTTGGAATCATTGTAAAAAAAGAATAAAAAGTTACTACTCCGTAAACGTCTTTTTCAGGAATATTTAGTCCTGAAGCAACTTTCTTCTGTGCTTCTATTGGTAAAAACCCTATTTTCCTTTGAATTTCTTGAAGAACCGGTATTAAAGCTCCTCTTTTATTTTTAGATTTATTAATTGCCTTATCAACTTTTTGAATCTCTTCCTTCTTTAAATCATATTTCGGCAAGTCTATTACTCTCATTTTAAAACTTTCGTCTATTATTTTAAAAATAAAAAAATAATCTTATTTTATTGAAGATACATTAGCAACTGATTATAGCAAATAATAAATAATAATTGTAAATATTTTTATTCTCAATATATTATTATTTGGTAAAATTATAATAATTATTCAATAAGAAAGTAGGAAAGGATTTTAATGAAAAATAATAATATTTTTAATCAAACAGAAATACCCAAAAAAATATTTGATGATAGATGGGTAAAATTTGCATTCGGTCCACAGGGTACTGTAAAATCTAAAAATTTAAATTTGGGAATCGTTAATTTTGATGAAAATAAAGTATCCTTAACTCATAAGCATAATGTGGAGGAAGCATTGTTCGTACTTTCCGGCAAAGGAAAAATTAAAATCGGAAAAAATATTTTTAATATAAAAGAAAATGACTTTGTTTATATACCTGAGAATACAAATCATTGTATAAGTACAGAGCCAAACAGTAAAGTTAGAATCCTATTTATATTTTCAGGTGAAATCATTATAGATTATTAAGATCTAAAACCTGTAGTATTAAAAATTTACGGCAAGAAATCCATCGGGTTCTTATGTACTCCATTAACAATAACCTCATAGTGTAAGTGAGGTCCAGTACTATATCCTGTACTTCCTACAGTGCCGATTACATCACCCTGGCTTACTTCGTCACCAACACTCACATATATTTTACTAAGATGAGCATAAACTGTAGTATAATCAAAACCATGATATACTATCACTTTGTTCCCAAACCCTCCGTGCCATCCAGCAAACAACACTACACCACTGGCTGTAGTATTAACAGGTGTACCGGTTCTATTTGCAATATCTAAACCCTGGTGAATATGAGAACCTCTTCTTTCACCAAATAAAGAAGTTATCATTCCCCAGGTAGGCCACATGGAAGGAGTGTGCTCCATTAAATAGATATGATCCTCCATATGCTGCTTATCCTGAGAAAGTTTCTCAGATAATTCAGGAGCTTTGCTTAGAAGATCATCCAGTAGTGCATCAATATCATCAAGGCCTTCTTCATAGGCAAAACCATAATAAAACATTTCGTTTGGGTCGCTTTCAAATTCCACATTTGCATTCAAATCAGTATTATAAATCACTACTTCTTCTTCATACCCGCCTTTACCTGTGATATCTCTAACCATTTTATCTAAATCTTTGACTTCCTCTAAATAACTTTCCAGGATTACGGTTTTTGCTTTAATTTCATCTGTTTTTTCCTTAAGATTGGCAAACTCAATTTCTTTATAATTTATTTTATATTCCATTCTTTCTATCTCAGCAATCTTATTTTCTAACTTTTGATGGGTGATAATAAGATTAAAAACAAGAAGTGTTGCCGAAGCAAAAATTATTACTAAAAAAACAAAAATAAATCTGAACAGATTAAATGATATACTGAATTTTTTTACTTTAGACTTTGCGTCCGATAATATAATTATTGTAAAGTGTTTATCTTTTTTATCAAAAATCATAAAAATTAAATTATTCTTTTGTAACTTTTATAGATATTATAATTAAAAAAAAATATAAATCAAATTTTTAAAAATTATCTACTCCATTTAGCTACTAAATATAAAAATTAGTTCAAGTTAAATATAATCTAATATATATTAAAAATAATGGAATCTAAAGTAGCCAGCAGGAATTAATCTGGCAATTTGATTAAGCAATTAATAAATAAAGGGGATAATTGCCTTTCTATTTTTAGGATATTCGGGAAATTTATCCATATACCATTTATGATTTGAGAGAGCTCTGGGTGCAAGATTTGCAATTGTAAAAAGTGCAAAAGCAAGTCCTGGCAGTGACCAGGTCATAACAGACCAACCAATCCATTCTATTATTTCACCAAAATAGTTTGCGCTTGAAATATATCTAAAAAATCCCCCGTAAGGAATTTTATATCCAGCACCATCTGTCTTTCGCAATTTACGAAGAACAGAATCTGAGTGAATGTTAATAATAAAACCAACCAGAAATAGCGCAAGGCCAATAATAAACCTGGGATCTCTAATCCAATCAGAAGTATACACTGGTGAAAAATAAAAAAGATATCTTCCATTAAGATATCCATTTATAGAATTAAATAGAATCGAAAATGATATAATCAATATTGGAAATCTCCTACTTCCGCCACGCATTATAATAGGATAAATAAACGTTCTATGAATATAATGGATCATCCACAGAAGTAGAAAAATAATTGCTACGATATTTGTTTTTTGACTTCCAAGCAGAAATAAAATAAAAAATACAATAACAGCAGGAAGCTCCATTACAATCCATGCAGTTCTTGCATTAATTGTTAGCCCCCAGCCTCTGCGAACAAACCGTCCATACGGGGCTGAAATAAAAAGAAGGGAAATATAAATAATAATTGCAGAAACAAATACAATTATCAAAAGTATATTATAAACTAATAATTCATCCATACTATAAATTCAAATCTAAAAATTAGATATCTTTATTCATACCACAATCCAGCTATCTTCATTTCACCATTTACTTCTCTAAATACAACTTTAACCTTAACATCTTCTACTCTCTTAGTAGATTCATTAGCATACTCTGCCTTATAATAAACAATAGTAAATTCATCTTCTCTGGTTACGCTTAAATATTCCTTGGAGTCAGTAACATACTCTCCCAATCCTTCTTTAATCTGGGAACCAAATTCCCCAAAGGATTCTTCAGGAATAGCTCCTTTCATTTCATCATCAAAATCTTTAGAAAACTTCTCGTAATCCCCATTACTTAACCCAACTAATAAATTTTCTGTCATCGTATCAGAATATTTCCTTACCTCATCAACATTTGAAACATCCTTTGTGCAGCCATAGCTAATAGTGAGAATTAAAATCATGGCTGGTATTAATATTTTAATTATTTTTTTCATTAACTTAAAAGACTTCACTGTAGACCTCCAAACCCTTATATTTTTATTTTAAAATTGTCATATAATTAAATTAAAAAATATTTTTAAATTAACAATTCTAGAACAAATTGGGGCTGAATTAATATAATTAGAAATATTGTATACTAAAATTAGTTAGGTTAGAATAGCTATTTAGACAGAAGATAAATTTTTAGCAGGATATCTTAATCACTTTAAATTATGAATAATAATTTCACAAAAAACTTAGTTATTTTAATTAAAATATCAGCTATTATATTTATTTTTTTTATACTGATCACTTCCGCCATATCATGCATGAGTCTAAAAAACTTAAATTCTTATATAACTTATACAATTAAAGAAAGACTAACAAGTATAAAAGATGCCAGTCTAAATGATTTCGAGAAAGGAGAAGAAATAATGCTTCCAAATCCTAAACTTGAAAGTAAAGTATCGCTAGAAGAAGCTTTAAACAATAGAAGATCTGTAAGAAGTTTTTCCTCAAAAGAATTAAGCACAGAAGAGATTTCCCAGCTTCTATGGGCAGCTCAGGGCATTACAAAAGAAAATACAGGATTTAGAACAGCCCCATCTGCAGGTGCCCTGTATCCCCTTGAATTATTTATAGTTAAAAGTGATGGAGCATTTCACTATATTCCAGATGAACATAAATTAATAAAACTTACACCTGAGGATTTAAGATCTAACCTCGCTCAGGGTGCTTCATTCCAGGATTTTATTGCTGATGCTTCTATAAGCATCGTTATAACTGCCATCTATGAAAGAACCACAGCAAAATATGGAGACAGAGGTATAAGATATGTTCATATGGAAGCTGGACACTGCTGCCAGAATATTTTGCTACAGGCTCAGGCGCTTGGTCTGGGAGCAGTTCCAATAGGTGCTTTTGATGACAGCTGCATACAGAAATTATTAAATTTACCTGAGGACTATGTTCCATTATATATTGTTCCAGTAGGATACAAAGCAGAATAGTTGTTTATCTGTACCAAGCTTCTTAACTAACTAACCTTGCAATAACAATCCTTTAAAATATTAATAG
>JAUWCR010000113.1 GCA_030609215.1 Actinomycetes bacterium
AAAACTTGGTTTTTTAATAGATCACAGAAAGTAAAAGACATGATATATGAAAAAAAATTAATTAATAAACACTAAAACTTCAACCCTATTATTATTACCTTCACTGATACCTATTCCTATCTGGCTAAAGTTACTGCTTAAAATATTATCTCTATGAGAGCTGCTTGACATCCATATATTAAAAAAAGATTCAGGTGTTCCCCATGATGGTGGGGAGGCATACTGAATATTTTCTCCAGCAGCAGCGTACTTGATGCCATATTCTATAAGTATAGAATAGATATTTTTGCCTTCCGGTGTTGTATGAGAAAAGTAATTTCTGTTTGTCATATCAGAGCTTCTGCTTTTTGCTACAGTAACTAATGCCTGATTTTGTTTGAGAGGGTGCAGACCATTTTGGGCGCGAGCATTATTTACAATGTTTAAGATTTGTATAGCCATACTATCTAAATCAGGTCCCTGTTCAATTTGACTTGAAGATTCGTAATTGCTTTGCTCACTAGTATCTTCATTAAGTGTTTTGTCACCAAAGTTTAAAGGTTTGAAATTATTATAAATTGTTTGAAGGGTTACAAAGCTTATATTTTTAATATTAAAATTATTTTGCAAAGAAGGTTTAAAATTATTATTAATACTGATTAAATAATTATTTGTATCTGCTTTAGAGTAGCTGCAGTTAACTTTAGAGCTTATTAAATTAATATTTGAATTATTATTATGAAGGAGTATAAAAGCATTTGTAGCGTATATTATACATGCAGCAATTATTAATGATAAAGATATGTATAAAAATTTGGCAGTATTACTTCTCTTAGTGGAATGTTTATATTTTTTCATAAATATCTATTTTCATAAGTACCTGTAAAAAGAATTTGTAAATAAAATAGAATTTCAAAAGACAATAATATAAAGTTTTGAATATGTCAAAAGAAAATTAAAAATCTTACATATTTATAATAATTTTATTAGAATTTAGTTGTTGTGAGATATAAAATCTATATGAGATAGAGTGGATAAAAAATAAAAAGTTTGTATAATTTATAAAATGTTTATATTTAAAGGGGAAAGAATATGGAAATACTTGAAATTAGTAATTTAAGTTTATCTATAAATGGAAGCCATATATTAAATAATTTGAGTGTTAAATTTGAGAAAGGTTTAGTTCATGCAGTTGTTGGTCCAAATGGAGCAGGTAAAACTACGCTTGGATTTGCAGTAATGGGAATTGAAGGCTACACAGAATATACAGGTGATATATTATACAAGGGAGAGTCACTTGCGAGTATGAATATTTACGAGAGGGCTAAAAAAGGTATAACTCTTGCATGGCAGGAGCCAGCAAGATTTGAAGGATTAACTGTCGAAAACTTTATTAAATCTTCGATTAAAAATAAAGGTAGAGATGTGGTTGAAGATGCTTTAGAAAAAGTTGGTATGAATCCGGATGAATATATGCTTAGAGCTGTAGACAAAGGGCTAAGCGGTGGTGAAAGAAAAAAGATAGAACTTGCTTCAATTCTTGCTATGGAAACAGAGCTTGTTATTTTAGACGAGCCAGATTCAGGTATTGATGTTGCATCTCTTCAGAATATTTTCAGTGCTATTAAGTTTTTAAAATCAAATGGATCTACGGTTATTTTAATAACTCATAGTCTTGAAGTTTTAAAAAGGGCTGAGCATGCTTTTCTACTGTGTCATGGAACTATAATTGCAGAGGGAAGTATAAATAAGATAAGTAAATATTTTGGTGGAAAATGTATCCCATGTGATCATAAAAATATACCGGAAGAGTAAGGTATGAAATAAGATATGGAAAGAGTAAGGTTTGTATGAGTGTAGAAGAGTTAATAAAAGCTGCTGGTATTCATGAAGCAGTTAATGATAAAAATACTGGAAGGCTGATAATAAATAGGGATAAAGTTGTTGATTCAAATGTTATTCCAGGGCTAGTTATAGATGCAAAAGAGATAAAAGATGGAGTGGACATTAATTTTATATTAAAAGAGAATACGATAATAGAAAATCCAGTTCATCTTTGCTTTGGTGTTACTGATAAAGAAGCGATTCAGAAAATTATAATGAATGTTGATATCAGAAAGAATTCAAAAATATCGCTGATTGCTCATTGTGTTTTCCCTAATGCTGTAGATGTAAAGCATATAATGGATGCAAAAGTGAAAATAGGGAAGGGGTCAAAATATTCTTACTTTGAAAGGCATATTCATAATGAAGAAGGCGGTATTGTAGTAATTCCAAAAGCGTATATTGATTTGGAAGAAAATTCGAGGTTTAAGACGGAATTTGAACTGCTAAGGGGTAGAGTAGGGACTATTAATATTGATTATGAGATAACCTGCGGGAAAGCAAGTGTTATGGAAATGACTACAAGAATTAATGGTAGAGGGAATGATTATATAAATATTAAGGAGTCAGGAAATCTTGTAGGTGAAAGATCAAGGGGAGTATTAACATCAAAAATAGCAGTCAGACAGAATGCAAAAGCAAATATTTTTAACAGGATGATTGCAACTGGAGATTATGCCAGAGGGCATGTTGATTGCAAGGAAATAATTCAGGATAATGCAGTTGCTAAAGCAATCCCTATTGTTGAAGTTAGAAATCCGAAGGCTCGTATTACCCACGAGGCTTCCATTGGCAGTGTTGATTCAAAACAGCTTCAAACCTTAATGTCCAGGGGATTAAGTGAAGATGAATCAGTAGAACTTATAATTAGTGGCCTTTTAAGCTGATAATCTGGTATAATATCTAATTCAGCTATCTGATGACATTGTATTGAGAATATTGTATTTAGCAGTTATATTTATTTAACTATAAATTTATTTATAAAATCTATTAGGTACTAAGGGAGGGTTATGGGTTCAGTTGTTAAGAAAAGAAGAAAAAAAATGAGAAAGAAAAAGCATAAAAAGATGCTTAAGAGAACAAGATGGCAAAGAAGAAATAAATAAAACAAACTAAAAAAATGAATAATAATAATCTTAAAAATAGACAGGATTTTTTAAGTGCTGTTGAAAATAAAATCCTTATTTGCGATGGTGCCATGGGAACCTCTTTGCAGGATTTAGGTTTCACTGAAAATCCTGATTCATTAAATTTAAATAAAGAAAGTATAAAAAGTGTAATAGATGTGCATTTAAGTTTTCTTAGGGCTGGCTCAGATATTATACAAACAAATACTTTTGGCTCTAATCCGGTAAAACTTAAGTCTTATGGTCTAATATCAGATATAGAAAAAATAAATACAAATGCAGTAGCTGCTGCAAGGGAAGCTGTCAACACTTTTAGAAAGGAAAGCAGGGATAGTAAGGATTTGTTTATAGCAGGTGATATCGGTCCGCTGGGAAAACTAGTAGAGCCTTCAGGTGAAATAAAATATAGTGAAGCTATAGATTTATTTTCACAGCAAATAGATGTACTTATAAAAAATAATGTGGATTTTATTTTGATTGAAACCATAATGGATTTAAATGAAGCTTTGGCCGCAGTTGAGGCAGTTAAAAAAATAGATGACGATATTCCTATTGCATGTACACTTGCTTTTAATAAAAATGGCGTAACATTAATGGGAAATAAAGCAGAGGATATAGGAGAACCACTACTGGAAGCGGGTGCTAACTTAATAGGAGCCAATTGTGGAGTCGGCTCTGATTCTATGGTAGTTATTGCTGAAAAGATAAGAGGCGCAAATCCTGATGCTAAAATTTTTTTTCAGCCAAATGCAGGGTTACCTGTTTTAATTGACGGAAAAACAACCTATAAAGAAACCCCCGAATTTATGTCGGCAAATATTAAAAAGATACTACAATTCAATCCATCAGTTGTAGGTGGATGCTGTGGAAGCACACCGGTGCATGTAAGTAAAATTGTGGAATTAATTGCATAGAATTAATTAATTTTTTATTATCCTTGAACTGCTATTAATTAGAATAATATGTCATCATAGACATCTTTTCTATACCTGAGTCTAAGTATTAATATTAACAGTTCTTTATTACGTATTGTATAGATTATCCTAAAACTACCGATTCTGTGTTTCTATAAATTGCTGTATTTTCCTTTTAATTTATTTCCAGAATAGGGCTCAGCAGAAATCTTATTAATTTGCAATGTGTATAATAATTGCTACATATTAAAAGATCTATTGATACAAATTAGTATAAAATATCTGAGAGTATAATCTTAAAAAAAATAATAAAATTATTTGACAATACAATATATTGTGTAGTAGTATGTAAATATACACAATATATATTATTATATTACTGTTAAATATAATATTATAGGATACCAGAAATAGGATTCTTCTATTGTTGGCGAGTTATATAAAGCTAAAAATTTTTTACAAAGGGGGTCAGCCATGAAAGAAACAAAGAAAATAAAAAAGGAAAAAAGTAAGGATGATTATTATCATAAGAAAGATATTAATTTATCTCAAAATGCAATGAAGGTACTGGAAAGAAGATACTTAAAGAGAGATGAAGAAGGAACACTTTTAGAGAATCCCAAGGATATGTTTATAAGGGTTGCTAGAAATATTGCAAGTGCTGAGAAGAATTATGGTAAATCTGATGAAGAAATAAGGGAAGTTGAAAGGAATTTTTTTGATATTATGGCTGATCTTGATTTTCTACCAAATTCTCCGACACTGATGAACGCAGGAAAAGAACTTCAGCAACTGGCAGCATGCTTTGTTCTTCCTGTAGGAGATTCCATGGAGAAAATTTTTGAAGCAATAAAGGAAACAGCACTTATTCAAAAATCTGGTGGTGGTGTTGGGTACTCATTTTCCAGTATCAGACCAAAAAATGATATTGTACTTTCAACTAAAGGTATATCAAGTGGACCGATATCATTTATGACTGTTTTTAATGCAGCTACAGATACTATAAAACAGGGCGGTGTTAGAAGGGGTGCAAATATGGGAATACTCAGGGTAGACCACCCTGATATTTTAGATTTTATAACCTGCAAGGAAGACAGCAGCAAGCTAACCAATTTTAATATTTCAGTTGGCGTAACTGAATCATTTATGAAGGCAATTGAAAATAATGATAAATACGATATTGTAAATCCAAGAACCAAGGAAGTTGCAACCAGGTATAATGCAAGGGATGTTTTTAAAAAGATTGTTAAACATGCATGGAGGAATGGTGATCCAGGTATAGTATTTTTAGACAGATTAAATAA
>JAUWCR010000139.1 GCA_030609215.1 Actinomycetes bacterium
AATTTGCTCATAAAAATAATGCAAAGATATATTTGACGTTAAATACACTAATAAAAGATAGTGAAATAGAAGAGGTTATTTTCTTCTTAAAGGATTATGTCCAGATTTGTACTGATGGTGTTATAATTACTGATTTTGGTATATATAAAATAATAAAAGATTTATTTCCCTTTCTTCCCATACATGCAAGCACTCAATTAAATATACATAACATATATTCTCTTAAGCTGCTTAAAGAATTAAAATTTAAAAGAGCAATTCTTGCCAGGGAGCTAACGCTTAATGAAATTAAAGATATAACTGGCAAAAGGTTTCTTGAAGTAGAAATATTTGGACATGGATCTCAATGCTACTGTTATTCTGGCAATTGTTATTTTAGTTCATTTGTTGGAGGAAGAAGTGGCAATAGGGGAAGATGCACCCAGCCATGCAGAATGAAGTATAAAATATCAAAAAAGGATAGCAGTGGATTTCATTACATTACTAAAAAGGATAACTTCCTGTTAAGTAAAAACGATCTGTGCACTTTGGAGATGATTCCAGAAATAATCAATACAGGTATTAATGCTCTTAAGATTGAAGGAAGAATGAAGTCTGCAGAATATGTCGGAATTGTTATAAAAATATATAGGAAATATATAGACATGTATTATGAAAATCCAGAAAACTTTAGAGTTAAAAAAGAAGATTTGTATAAGATTACCCAGATTTTTTCCAGAGAGCTGGGAACAGGATATTTTAGAAATAAGTATCCTAAGGAAATAATTTCTATTAAGAAATCTGGGAGCATTGGCAACTTTTTGGGAAGGATAACTGAAATAAATTATGCTGGTAAATCTTTTTGTATGAAAAGTAAATGGAGTATAAATAAGGGAGATATTGTTGAGGTTTGGACTAATAGAGGAAATGAGCATATAAAGATTAGCAGTTATCAAGTAATAGATAAAGTAAAGGAGAATATTATCTATGAGATTACAGTTAATAAAAAAATAAACATAGCTTTAAATGATAGGGTATTTAAATTTTTTGATAGTCAGCTTGATGTAGAAGCAAAGAGTTTATTTAAAAATAATTATCATAAAGGTAGTAATAATAAAGCTTTGATTTATTCTAATAAGGTAATGGAGGGGCATAAAATAAGTAAAAGCAAAAGTGAAAATATTTTTAGCAAGGATAAATCTGCTTTAAGAAAATATTTGAATAGATATGGTTTTAGAGATGGAAAAAACAAGGATGAAAGAGGAATTGGAGCTGTTTCTTGTGATTATATACCAAATAACAAATTGGATGGATTAGATTTTAAATTATCAGCTATTGTTTATAATGAAGATCAGCTAAAAAGTGCAGTAAATGGTGGGGCTTTTTATATTATATATGATAATTTTAATGAATTTATAGATAAGAAGTTATTTTCTAAAAGAAAGTTTAAGCAGATAAGTGATCATTGCAGAAATTGTGGAGCTGAGCTTGTAATAAATATCCCGCCAGTATTATATGATGACAATATAAATAAATTTAAGGAGAATTTTTATAGTTTGGTTAGCGAAGGTGTAAAAAGTTTCTTTATCTCAAATATTGGTGTTCTGCAGTTACTGGACTATGAAAATTCTTTAAAGAAAATAGATCTAAATATTTTTTTAAGTTTTTATTTTAATATATTTAATAGTTTAGCCCTAAATTTTTTTAGAGAATTTTCAGGTAAGTATAAATCTATAAAAGGAGTTGCTCTTTCTTCTGAATTAAATCTGAATGAAATTGCAGAAATTATTCATAGAGCTAAAAAAACTTTTAATAGCAAGATGGATTTCTTTATTTATGGGCATGGTAAATATCCTATATTAAATTCAAGATATAAGGCAGAGTATATTATTGATGATTACAATAAGAGAAATAAATATTGTCTTGAAGATATGAAAGGCTATAAATTTCAGGTAGACTCTGATTACAGTGGTAGTATTTTAATATTAAATTCTAAGAACATGTGTGCTTTTTTTGAATTGGACAGGATAATATGCAGTGGATTGAGTTCTGTGATAATTGACTCAAGATTTTTCAATGATACTGATTTGTTAAAGATTATTAGGAGTTATAAAAAGGCAATAAGTCTATTTTTAAATAAGGGACTGAAAGAGTATGAGGGATATATTAATTATTTTAAAGATAATTTATTATTTAAAAATTATACAAAGGGCCACTTATTAAGAGGAGTTCAATAGCATTTAAAAACTATTCTCCATTTTGCACTTCATCTTCTATTACTTCTTCCTCTTCTTCCTCTCCAAATAATTCTATGGTTACTGTTGAACCATAATTAAGGTAAGTGCCTGCTTCAGGTATCTGATTAATTACTTCACCTGTTGCTTCAGAATCAGGTAATATATTAACAATAAATCCAAGGTCTTCCAGCTCATCTACTGCTATTTCTTTTTCCATACCTGTTACGTCAGGGACTTCTATGCCTTTGCTTATTTTTATAATTATTTCAAAAGATTTATTATAGGTAGTAGAACTTTCGGGAATTTGAGCAAATACCTTATCTTTTTCATTACTATTTTCCTCGAAATTTTCACCTTCTATTGTAGTAATTGTATTAAAGCCAGCAGCATTTAGTGTATTTATAGCATCTTCTTCTGTCATTCCTATTACATTTGGAACAGTTGACTCTGGGTTTTCGCCTTTGCTTATATATAGGGTAACTGAAGTTGATTTGGTAACTATTGATCCTGCAGCAGGTTCCTGTTTAAATACTTTATCAAGATCGTACTCTGTATTATACTCATATATTGTATTTTCAAGTATAAGTCCCAGGCTATTTACTATTTCTTTTGCAATATCTACTTTTACCCCTACAATATCAGGTATTTCAAATGTTTGCTCTCCCTTGCTGATGAATAAAGTGATATTTGGTTTTTGGGCATTTAATGATTCAATAATATTGCCAGCTTCCGGCTCCTGTCTAAATACAATATTTTGATTATAAGTTTCATCAAATTCATATTGTTCATTTATTTCAAAAAACAGATCTTCAAGCATTATTCTTGCTTCTTCTATATTCATACCAACAATATTGGGCATTTCAATTTTATTGTGTATATCACAAAATTCGGCAGGTTCCTCACCTTCTATAAAAATCCTCCATTCAAGTAATTCTTTTGGGCACCAGTGTATCGGAAGTAATCCTGAATCAGAACAAACCTCAATATCTACGAGCTTTTTGTCAGGAGCCTTAAAATCGGTTACCGGCTTATCTTCTAAGGCAGCACTCATATATTCTCTCCATATATCTGCTGGATATGTTCCTCCAACTACTATTCTTTCATTAATAGCATCCATGGGTTTAGTGGATTCTGGATGACCAATCCATACAACAGTTGCAAGCTCAGGTGTATAACCCCCAAACCATGCATCTCTATAATCACTTGTAGTCCCTGTTTTGCCAGCAGCAGGCCTTCCGATATTTGCGCCTCTTCCGGTTCCTTCGTTTATTACCCTTTCAAGAATTTTAGTAATATAGTAAGATATTGGTTCTTCAAGTATACGATGATTATTTTCATTTGAATCCTTGTCATATTCATATAAAATATTTCCATTAGAATCTGTTATTTTTAAAATGCAGACTGGTTGATTATAGATTCCACCTGATGCAAGTGTTGAAAATATCTTACACACATCTAAAGGTGTTACACCTGTTTCAAGTCCGCCAAGTGCAATAGCTGGGTTGTTACCAATGTCATATATTTCCATTTCACTGCAGAGTTCCTCAACATTTTCTGCACCAACCTTCATCATCAATTGGGCATATACTACATTCTTAGTCCAGGCGTTTGCAGAAGTAATAACTATACTAATCGTAATCGTGTTGCCGCCGGAATCATGGAGCTTTACTTCGATATTCGTTCCGGTTCTTGAGGCGTAGACGTATAGCTCAAGTGTATCTATGCCGGCTAGATCTATTTTATCGCCGCCGGTTAAGGTTTTGGTTAAGGTATCATTTAAAGATTCTGTTTGTTGCGCTACTACTTTAAGAGAATAAGTACCTTGTTGAATTATAGTGTCTTCAGAATAGCATTGTAAGTTGCTTTTGGACACCCACAACTGACCGTTTAAAGCTGTCCCTGCTACGATACGGTTATTTTGTGAGTCGAAGGTGAGTGAGAATACATGGGTCTGCGCCGGTGATTCGTTGCTTAAGTCTTTTTTTAAAGTCCAGGTATCTCCACCGTCAGTAGACACCCACAACTGACCGTCTGGATATGCCCCTGCTACGATACGGTTATTCTGTGAGTCGAAAGTGAGTGAGTATACACGGCTCTGCGCCGGTGTTTCGTTGCTTAAGTCTTTCTTTAAAGTCCAGGTCTCCCCACCGTCAGTAGACACCCACAACTGACCGTTTCCATGTGTCCCTGCTATGATACGGTTATTCTGTGAGTCGAAAGTGAGAGAATATATAACGAGCTGCGACGGTGTTTCATCGCTTAGGTCTTTTTTAAAAGTCCAGGTATCTCCACCGTCAGTAGACAC
>JAUWCR010000156.1 GCA_030609215.1 Actinomycetes bacterium
GTTGTCTATGGCTTTCATCATCAACTCGGGTGTGGAAGTCCATACTGTTGGTAAATAGGAGGTTACACCATGAGCAGCAAAAAACCTTCCAAGTGTATGTATGGCATCCTGGGTACCATCCATGGTACCTTTCCCCAATGCTCCATGAGCATGGATATCGATAAACCCTGGAACGACCCACTTGCCAGTTGCGTCCACGATTTTGTCATTATTTCCAGGTGTACAGCTGTTAGGGATAAGATCACAAATGATCTGATCTTCAATGACTAACGTTTTATGTAATACTCTATTATCTGGTAAAAATACTTTTCCACCTTTAATATATAATTTCATACAATCACCTTCAATTTATTATGTAAGATAAAATATTTTAAACCTAGCGATCTAAACTTGGAATTTTTTCCCCTCTTGGACGCTACTTTCCCTTAAGTAAGTATGGCCGCAACAAAGGTATCGCTCCACCCACCATGCCGGCGCTACTTCCTAAAGTTGCCTTCTTTATATCAATTACTGTTGTGCCGCTTGCCTCGCCAAGCTTCATGTGGAACTCGCCAACTAGCTCATTAAACCGTTCTTTACTTGCTTCTATTAAAACAGGACCTGCCTCGATAGTCCCACCAGTTATTGCAATAGTCTGAGGGAAAAATATTACTGACAAATTTGCAAGCAGATGCCCTAAATAAAAACCAATTTTTTTCATTACTTTAATCGCAATTTCATCCTTACCTTCTCGGGCTCCTGTTATAACATCCCTGGCAACAAGGTTTTTGTTCTCTCCATAATATTTTTTCGCCAGGTATTCAATACCATGTGTACCACACAATGCTTCGGCAGACCCACGTACATCCATTCCACAGCTGATTCCAGCATTCGGGTCAATGATGATTCTACCGCAATCACCTGAAGTTCCTCCAAATAATATGACCGGTTTACCATTTAATATCATCGTACAACCAACACCTGTTCCCATTGCAACACTCAGGAATCGTTTATACATCTTCCCAATACCAAAATAATATTCTGCCAATGCATGTGCTGCCAGATCATTTGTGACAGTTACAGGCATATTAAATTTTTTTTGTAGGGCTGAGCGGATATTAAATCTATTAAAGCACGGGGCATTTGCTGAATATAATGTCCCGCTGCCGTCTTCCATTTGCAGCCCTAACATGGATACACCTATTCCAACACAATTACTGTCAGTGTTTGCTATAATCTGGTAAATATTTGAACATAAATCCTCTAAATATTTTTCGCGCTGATTTAATGTATCTACCGTTTTAATACTGAAAAAATTTGCTACGTTCCCCTCGGTATCTATTAAAGCAATTTTTGTAGCAGTTCCTCCGATATCAACTCCGACAGCTATTATCTGCATCAATTTTCACCTCATTACTTTAAAAATTTTTGTCTTCACGAAACTCTGGAACCCTTATCTATAAAAGGTTTTAGACACGACCCACTTTTAAACTGTTCTCCACCGGAATCTACACAATTCAAACAATCAACAGCAGTAGTCATAAATAAGCCCTGCATATATTTTAGACAGATCTATTAAATCTTTTAAATTAACATATTCATCTGGTGCGTGACAATTCCCACCTCCAGGACCTAGTACTATTACTGAAGTATTACTGTAATTACTGAAAGCAAAAAAATCTGTTCCTCCAAGCATTGCACTTATTTTTAGTTCCCTATTAGCCATTTTTTTTCCGTTCCCAACAACCTTGCCTATAAACTCTTTATTGTTATCTAAAGTTAGATCAAGATTTCCTCCTTCTATAAAGCGGCGTCCCTCACTAAAAATTATTGAACCATTCTTAATATATTTATAAATATCAGGATAATTCTTAAGAAATGAAAGCATCATATCAGCAAATTTATCTTTATTTACATCAGGATAACTCATCATATATATTCTAATTAAACATTCTTCAGGAGTTGTGAGTATTTTATCAGGACCAATTTCACCAGCTTTAATATCAGAGAATAAAAACCTTATCGGCTTATCTATTTTCTTATATACTTCATATTTGTCTTTTAGAGAATTTAAGAAATTCTCATAATCCTTTAACGCAACAATAAGTTTTGCCCCCAAGAGCATTGGATTTACCCCTTTAACATCTGTTCCTGCATAATTCAGTCCTTTGGTGCCAGTAATTTTTACTTCTATTACCCTACTACTTACATTGCTTACACAAATTTTCATAACTGTAGGCTCTGCAACTATTGCAAAATCACCAGTGTAACCTCTTTTCACGCAGGCAAGACTGCCATTTGCACCTCCAAATTCCTCATCTACAACACTTTCTATAATAACTTTTCCCTTAATTGGAATTTCAAGGTCAAGGATTGTCTTTAGTGCAAATATAGATGATATAAGTCCACCCTTCATGTCGCATGCGCCAAGACCATATATTTTATTTCCAATTAATTTTGCTTTTGATGTCTCAGTTTTTGTCCATTTTGAAAAATCTGTTGGAACTGTATCAATATGGCCATTAAATATTAACGTTCTTTTTTTATCTTCACCTGCAATACCTACTAAATTATCTCTATTCGTATAATCCCTTCCTTTAAGATACACTTTACTATCTTTAAAATCATTAACCTCATCCGGAGAAAACCTATCTATTTCTAAACCCAAATTTTTAAAAATCTTTTCAATTATTTCCTGACCATTATTTTCATTTCCAGTTGGTGGGCTGTTTACTGTATTAACTGATACAATATCTGCTATTTTTTCTATAAGCCAATTTTTATTTTCATCAATATACCTTGCTATTTTTTCTTTCATTTAAAACCTTTGTTAATTTTTTATAATTCAATAGAATCTAAATAAGAATTTTTCTTATCACAGTTCTAATGATCTTATTTTATCCTCAATCTTTTTAAAATTAATTGGATAGTTGCCATAAATACTGCTTATCTTACTCATTAAAATAAAGCTTTTTGCAGTTTCTATATTGTAAATTGATGATTCTGTACCTCCCAATATATAACCTCCGCTTTTAGCAGCATCCCTGATAGCTTTAAAAGCTCTTAATCTTACATCTCTCTTATCTTTATTTGCTAAGATTTGCATGTCATCTAGATTACCATAAACGCACACTTTACCAGAAAGTTTATCTTTAACCTCTTTAAGTGTAATATCGCCTGCAGCAGGAGCTTCAAATGGACCCATTCCATCTGCACCCATCTTAATCTTTCTGTCTAATACATCTCTAGTATTCCCATGCATATGTTCATATACCAGTCCTCCCTTATCATGAATCAATTTTATAAGCCTGCTATCATAAGGAACTACAAGTTCGTCAAAAAGTTTAATATTCGCCAGTGGCTTACCAAGTATTTCCTGACCTACCATTCTAAAAACTGCTGGCTTATCTATAGCAGAAGTTTGCATAACAGTCCTGATATACTCTTCTATCCTTTCTTCAGCAACTGATGTAAAATTCTTAACTAAATCAAAATCATCCATAAGAGTAGTGTAATATTGTTCTGGTCCCAGTAGTCCATACAGCATACTATTTGCATTATAAGTTTCAAATACTATCAAGCCCTGACCCTTTATAACATTTTTCCAATATATATATTCATCTAAACAAATTGACTTAACATCATAAGGTTCATATGGAAAGGAATAAAATTTATTAAGATCATCGTTAGTTTTAAAGAGTGGTTCTGTAACCCAATCAGATTCTTCTCTATGCTCAATAGTTTGAGATAAATTTCCTCTTGGTGTATGTATAGTTATTTTTGTTTTCTTTTTATCTTTAACTATCTTGGAAAATTCTTTAACTTTTTTCCCAAAAATAATATTATATTCTGTACCATATTCTGCATTTAAATAAACAGATATTATGGGATCAGTCTCCTCAATTATATCAGCTATTATTTTTTCATCTGCTATATTAAACCAATTAGGATTTA
>JAUWCR010000124.1 GCA_030609215.1 Actinomycetes bacterium
CAGATATTGGGGGTGTAAAAATTGGTATTAAAAATGAAAAAGAATTGGAAGAAAATTATGATCAAATATTATGGAATGTAAAAAAACATATGCCTGATGCTAAAATTAAGGGAATTTTAGTTCAAGAAATGATAAAATCTAAAAAGGAAACTATTATTGGTATGAATTGCGATCCCCAATTTGGACCTGTAGTCATGTTTGGTTTAGGGGGAATATATGTTGAAATATTAAAAGATGTCTCTTTTAGAGTAGCTCCGATCAGCAGGAAAGTTGCAAAAGAGATGTTAGAAGAGATAAAAACTATAAATTTACTGAAAGGCACCAGAGGTGAAAAACCATCAGATATAGAAAGTATTATAGAAATTCTACTTAGGTTTTCACAGCTTGTTACAGATTTTCCGGAGATAATAGAAATGGACATTAATCCATTATTTGTGAAAGAGAGAGGAGAAGGCTCAATAGCCGGAGATGCAAGAATAAGAATAGGAGATTAAAAGAAGGAGGTTAGAATGGTACCGTTATTTTTTATTTCAAATCAATCTTTTTCAGGTAAGAGCTCGATATGTGTTGGCATTGGTAAAATTCTAATAGAGAAAGGGTTAAAAGTTGGGTATATGAAGCCTGTCGGAACTCTTCCAGTAAGAGTAGGTGGCATAACAACAGATGAAGATGCTCAATATATATCTTCTATACTGGGTGTAAAGGATAAATTAAATGATATATCTCCTATTGTTATAACTCAACAATACTGGAGAGAAGGTTTGAAAGATAAAGATTTTTCAAAAGGTTTTCTTGGAAGTATTAATAAGTCTTACAATAAAATTAAGAAAGATAAGGATATAGTATTATTAGAGGGTGCTAAAAGTGTTGAAGATGGCTATTATTTAGGCATATCATCAAGAGAAATCTGCAAAAGTGTTTCAGCAAAAGCTATATTAGTTATTAAATCTTGTTGTGATATTATTGACCAGATATTAATATCTAAAGAATTTTTAGGGGATAATTTTGGAGGAGTAATATTAAATTGGGTTCCAAAGAGCCAGCTTGAATTTTTAGAGGAGTTAGTACTGCCTTATCTAAAAAGAAAAAACATCAGGGTTTTTGGTTATATAGTTTCAGATAAGATGCTGTCATCAGTTAGCATTAAAGAAATGGCCAGATCTCTGGGTGGACAGATAATCTGTGGTGAAGATAAGATTGACGAACTGGTAGAATCATTTATGGTAGGCGCAATGGGACAGGAACAGGCTCTTAAGTTCTTTAGAAGAAAAATTAATAAAGCTGTTATTACAGGTGGTGATAGAGCTGATGTTCAACTGGCAGCTTTAGAAACATCAACTAAATGTTTGATACTTACAGGAAATTTCCAACCAAGCAGTGTAGTGTTAGGCAGGGCAGAAGAAATTGGAGTTCCGATGATACTTGTAAATTATGATACACTTACAGCAGTAGAAAAAGTAGAAGAGATTATAGGCCGTGTAAGATTCCATGAAGCAAAAAAAATAAATAAAGTGACTGAAGTTGTAAGAGAATACATAGATCTAGACAAATTAATAGAAATTGCAAAGGGTTAAAATAATACAAGATTATCAAGGGATAATAAAGAATTTATGGATAATCAAAAAAAGTATTCAATTATAATTGATGCCATGGGTGGAGATTATGCTCCTGGTGAAATAATCAAAGGTGCTGTAAGGGCTGCTAAAAAAATCAATGTAAAAATTATTTTAGCAGGCAACAAGGAGAAAATAAACAGATTTGCTTCTTTAAATGAGTTAGATATAAGTGATTTTGAATTAATTAATAGCACTGATGAAATAAAGATGGATGATTCTCCATCAAATGTTATTAAGCATAAAAAGAATTCTTCTATATATATTGGAACAAATATTGTATCAAAATTAAGTAATAGTGCATTTTTATCTGCTGGAAATACAGGTGCTGTTATGGCATGTTCTCTATTCAATTTAAAAAGAATAGAGGGTATATTAAGACCAGCAATTGCAATTGTAATACCACTTGCTGAAAAAAAAGTAGTTCTTATTGATGGTGGAGCTAATGTTGATATCAAGCCTATATATTTGAAACAATTTGCTATTATGGGAAAAATTTATTGTGAAAGTATCTTTGGTGTTAATAATCCAAGAATCGGACTTATAAATGTAGGAATTGAGAATAAAAAAGGAAGTGAAGTAGTAGTCAAAGGTTATAACCTTTTAGAAGAATCAAATATCAATTTCATAGGAAATATAGAAGGCAGGGATATCTTTGAAGGAAAGGCTGATTTAGTTGTTTGTGACGGGTTTGTTGGAAATGTCATATTAAAATCTTTTGAAGGGATGTCTAAATTATTTTTTACTGAAATAAAAAATGTTTTAACTACAAATATTATTACAAAATTATATGCAATAGGATTAAAGAAATATTTTATAAATATGAAAAAGAAATTTGATTATGAAGAATACGGGGGCGCTTTACTTTTAGGTGTTGACGGCATAGTAATAATATCTCATGGGAGCTCAAAATCGAAAGCAATAACAAACGCTATAAAGATAGCTGCTGATAGTATTGAAAGAAATATTGTTAAAAGAATCAAGGAAGAAATAATTGGTTAAATAATATAATTCATAAAAGGAGATAGAATGGAAAATTTTGAAAAACTTAAAGAGATATTAGTTGATGTACTTGGAGTAAATACAGACGACATTAAAACTGAAAGTAAATTTGTTGATGATCTGGGAGCAGACTCTCTTGATTTGGTAGAATTGATAATGTCTTTTGAAGATAAGTTTGGAATAGAAATTAGTGATGAGGATGCTGAAAAAATTATAACTGTAAAAAATGCTCTGGACTATATTGACAGTAATACTAAAAAATAAATTTTACTAGCTTTATAGAAAAGACAATTTATATATTTTATAGTTATATTGATAATATTTATTATAATGTATTTTAATGGTTAAAGAAGGAGTATTAAGAAAAAGAGTTACAGATTGGCTTGAAGATTTGGAAATAAA
This sequence comes from Actinomycetes bacterium, assembly GCA_030609215.1. Lineage (GTDB taxonomy): Bacteria > Actinomycetota > Humimicrobiia > Humimicrobiales > Humimicrobiaceae > JADHVM01. Next base: position 3,018 of record JAUWCR010000124.1, read on the forward strand.
TGCCAATGATTTAGAGATTTTTATACAAAGTCTAACGCATAGATCTTATGCTCGCCAGGTTGATATTAATTCAAGGGGTAACGAGCAGCTTGAATTCTTAGGAGACAGTATTCTCTCTTTTGTAATCACATCTTATTTATATAAAAATTATGGCTATTTTCCTGAAGGCAAAATGGCAAAAATTAGGTCAATTTTAGTTGATAAAAAAACACTTGTACAAATTGCTAGCGAAATAAAAATTAACAGCCATATTCTATTAAGTGAAAATGAAGAATTATCTGGAGGAAGATACAAAGAATCTATTCTTGCTGACAGTATTGAGGCATTTATAGGAGCTTTATATATAAATAAAGGTATAAATTTTACTTCAAAGTGGATTTTAAAAATATATAAGCAAAAAATAGATGATAAAATTAAAAGCGATAAAATTTCAGATTATAAAACTCATCTGCAGGAATTAGTTCAGGCTGATTATCTAAAATTAATTAAATATAAAGTAGAAAAATCTAAAGGTCCCGCTCACAATAAAATATTTTATTCAGTTGCTATTATGGATAATAAAGTTATAGGAAAAGGAAAAGGAAAAAGTAAAAAGCAGTCCGAACAGGAAGCCGCAAGAAATGCTTTAAGAATTTTATATGATTTAAAAGTATAGTTTTAACAAAGGATGTAATTTGTATTTAAAAAACATAACATTAAAAGGTTTTAAATCATTTTCAAATAAAAGTTTGATGATATTCCAACCTGGTATCAGTGTAATTGTAGGCCCAAACGGTAGTGGAAAAAGCAATATTGCTGATGCGATATCTTGGGTTCTTGGAGAGCAGAGTCCAAAGTCTCTTAGGGGAAGCTCGATGGATGATGTGATTTTTAGAAGTAAAAATGAGGAATTAGCAGTTGCTGAAGTTTCATTGACATTTGACAATTCAGATAAAACTATACCACTGGAGTTTAAAGAGGTAAAAATTACCAGAAGAGTACTTTCTAAAGGAGGAAGTGACTATTTTATTAATTCTTCTCCATGCAGGTTGATAGATATTCAGGAAATAATTGCTGATAGTGGAATAGGAAAGGGCTTATATACAATTATTAATCAAGGACAGATTAATGAAATTGCTGTTTTAAAACCTATTGATAGAAAAATGGTAATAGAAGAAGTATTAGGAATATCGAAACATAAAATAAGAAGAGATAAGTCTAAAGGAAAATTACTTAAAGTTAAGGATGATATAGATAGAATTGAAGATTTAATGCAGGAAGTAAAAAGAACAATGGACCCATTAGAAATAGAAGCAAAGAAAGCACAGAGATATTTTGAAATCTATAATTTTTTAAAGAAAGAAGAGATATCTTTGTTTATAAGGCAATTAAATAATTTAAATAAAAACTGGGATGATAAAAATAACAAATATGGAAGAAATATCAAAAGAATTAATGAAATATCCGATAGGTTGAAAAGTACTAAAAATGAAAAGGATAAAAATGAAAGGTTAATTTCTGATAAGGAAAATAGATTCAATAAATTAAAAAATAAATTTAATGATTTTAATCAGAAAGAGGCTGAGTTAAATAATTTATTTTCTATAGCTGAAAGTAAGATAAACGTTTTTAAGACATTATATAATATGTTTAATTTAGAATTTTATGGAAATAGTATAAATGATAGAAATGTAGGGAATGTTAAAAATAATGCTACTGCTAAGTTTAAAGAAATAAAACTAGAAACAATTTTAAATAAAATAAAGAGCATAGAAAAATTACTGGAAGGTCTGTTAAGTAAAATAGGGAAGTTTGATATAAAAAAAGAATTTATATTTGAGGCTAAAAAAGATGGTGATTTAATAAAGGAAGAATTAAGTAGTATACAAATGTTAATAAG
>JAUWCR010000053.1 GCA_030609215.1 Actinomycetes bacterium
CCGGGAGTAATTTTAGAATTTGAAAGAATCGAAATAGATTCAACGATTTTTTCCGGATCTAAAATGTCAAAGCATACTTTATATTTAGGGTTTTGTTCAAAATTGATCTCTACCAGGTTTTCAAAACCTTCTTTCCCGAATTTATTTATTGAATAGGATTTTCCCACTTGCCTTGCACCTCTAACCAAAAGCGGATATCTTCTTTTTTCATCCTTCCATTTCATTAATACTTTTTCAATATCCCTTTTCATTTTTACCTCCAATTCATAGTTTAAACCTATAAAAAGGAATTATAAGCAAAAAATGCAGAAAATACAAGGGTTAAACCTGCAATATTTGACTAAAATACAAGGTTGTTTTCTGCAGAAAATATTTTTTCAATAAATTCTGGCAATTTCCACAGCAAGTAAAGGGGACAGTTTAACAGCCCATCCTTGTAATTTAGATTCAGTCTTGATGTTTTAATAGATAAAGTCGGTTTGTATTTTTTCCTATAGACAGCAAGACTCTTAGACTTTACATTTTCGGCCGCTTTTACTTCGATGGGAATTATTTTATCAATAAATTGCACTACAAAATCAATCTCGGCAAGATTGCCGCTGGACCAATAAAATGGAACATCATCAAGTAATCCCGTTAATTCCTGAAGGCAATAGTTTTCAGCCATAACTCCCTTAAATTCCTTATATAGAATATCCTCTTCTAAAATGGATTTAGCGCTTAAATCCGCCATCTTTCGCAACAGACCTATATCGGGAAGATAAAGCTTAAAATACGAATTATTTACATATGCTTTTAATGGAACTGAAGGCTTTTCAATTTTGTGAACTTTATAAGCCATTCCTGCATTCTGAAGCCATGCCATCGCATTCTCAAATGCGCGGGCTCCTGCACCCTTACGAAGTAAGCCATAGACAAACTTTCCATTCTCTTTGGCCAGCTGGTTGGGAATAGAGTTCCATATCATGCTGAGCTTGGGAATTTCATGTGAAGGGGCATACTTTGCAAAATCAAGCTCAAATAAGTTTAGAATATTTTGCTGTACAGTCTCCGTTTTAGCTATATCATTTGTATCAAGCCATACTGATATAGCCTCAGGCATTCCCCCAATGAAATAATATTTTTTTAGGTAATCCTGCATCTTATTTGCAAATACTCTGGCAATAGGCTCAGGCCGTACTACTTCTTTAGAGAGATATTCAATCAGCATATCTTCGTCATTAGCCAGTAAGAATTCATAAAAACTCATTGGACGCAGTGTCATAATATCTACTTTGCCAACCGGATAAGAAGTAGGACGGGCCAATGCAATGCCCAGAAGTGATCCGGCACATGCTATATGATATCTGGGAACAGACTCATGGAAATATTTTAATGCTGTAATCGCCTGACTGCAAAACTGGATCTCATCAAAAATAATCAATGTTTTTCCTGGACGTATCGCCTTACCATTTAGTACGCTTAGTTCCATTATTAGCCTTTGCGGGTTAAGATCCTTTTGAAAATGTTCAGAGAGGGCTTCGTTTTTTTCAAAATTAAAATATGCTATGTCTTCATAAGCCAACCTCCCAAAATCCATTAAAAGCCATGTCTTGCCAGACTGGCGAATTCCCCTGAGTATTAGCGGTTTTCTATAGGGTGATTGTTTCCATTGTAGTAATTTATTGGTCAGCAATCTTTTCATTTTAATCACCATTTTATGTTATAAGTGTCAAAATTATGCATTGATGCATAATATTAGTGCCAATTATTTGTTATTATACAAAAAATGTCAAGCTGTAGTATTGCATTCTAAAGGTTTCCCTTATATTAGTTGGTTTAAAAATGTCTGAGCCGGGACAATAATAGGGTTCTTATAATTCTTACTCAAGCTGCCCTTTGATGATAATTTAACTTCAACTAAAAACCATGGGAGATAAATATTTTAAGGCCTATGGTTATTGTTTGAGAATAAGTGAATTTAATCTTGATATCAGACCTTATAGGGATATGCCAAAAAAGTTCAAGAATATTATTGATAAAAAAAGTTTAAGCTTACAAATATGATAAAGGATAAATTACTCAATCAAAATTCAGTCACATATCAGAGAGAATATATTTATATGCAGGAATTATACTGATTTCAATATTGTCTTGCGATAGCTTCTCTTCTTCAGATATCGTTATGATCTTGCCTTCTCTCAAACCAAGAGTCTTGCAGGTATTTATAACACCGTTGATCTCCCTGGCTTTTGTTGAATAATCGCTGTTCAGATCAAAACAGACCTGTATTGCATCAGAAATACTTTTACCTTCATAGATCACGAAATCACATTCAAAATTATTGGAATAATAAGATATTCTTTTACCGGCTTTTTTAAGCTCAAGAAAAACAAGATTTTCAAGAAGCCTGCCATTATTCTGTGAGAAATAAAAATCAAGAGCTGATGCAAGTCCTGTATCAATACAATAGGTTTTTTTCATTGCAAGTTCGGATTTCAGGAATGAATGAGAATGTTTTGGCAGAAAAAGTGCAAGATAAATGGACTCCACATGAGACTGGAATTCATAAAGGGTATCTTTACTTATTTTATAGCCCTGAGATTTTAATTCATTAAAGATTTTATTAACGCTAAATTCCTGTGCGCTATTGCCAACAACCCGCTTACAAAAATATTTTAGAATCCTTGATTGCTTAACATCATATCTTTCGATTATATCTCTCAAGATCATTACATCAAAATATTCCTGCAATACTCTGTTCCTTATCTGGTCTTCCATATTAATGAGTTCTGGAAACCCACCACTATAAAGATATTTTTCCAGGCATTTAATTATTCTTGCAGTCGATTCTGATGTATATAGATTTATTTCTACTTCTAAGAAATCAAGGTATTCTTTAAAACTTAATGGAAATACCTCATAACTTATGCTCCTGCCTCTTAGTGATGTTGAGATCTCTTTACTTAAAAGTTTTGAATTTGATCCAGTTATAAAAATATTTTTAGATACCTGGTCATAAATTCTTCTTAAAAACTTTTCCCAGCCTTCAATATTTTGAATCTCGTCAAATAAAAAATAACAATCTTCTAATTTTAAATCAGGGTATAATTCTCTATAGGCATCTAAAAGATTATTTAAAATGAAAGTTTGCTCATCAATTCTCTCGTCCTCAAAATTGAAATATAAAAGTTTTTTTGCAGGGACTTGTTTTTTGAACAAAGCCTTTAATACATTATATAATTGGTAAGTTTTTCCACTTCTTCTAACTCCGGTCAAAGCTATGATTTTCCCTGTTCCTAAAGGAATCTCTAATAGCCTTGGTTTTGTTGCAGGCATTTTTGAAGAATGAAAATCTGCTATTGTCTTTTTTATTACTTCTTTATTCATAAATATTTCCTTACGTAGGGGAAATTATATTACTAAAGTTTCCTTTTGTAAAGGAAATAATAGTTAATACTATTATATAATATTGATAATAATAAATAGATAATTGTTTATGAGCTCTAATTATTTAACTTGAATGCTGATGATATTAATATTGATGACGCAGCAAAAGTTAATTTCCCTACTAATTATGAGTGTTTACCAGATATCATGCATCTGTGCCCTTGACTCAAATAATTCTTGCTGTAAAATTTAAATAACTTATTATGATATGAAATGTTCTGTTATAGATCAACATATATAAACCAATAAGATCGAAAGGGAGCTTAATGAAAGATGCATATAATGAGATCCTGGGTTATATAAACACCCTTGATATTATTGACACCCATGAACACTTACCATGTAAAGAGGAAGACAGGGATATGGAGGCTGATGTCTTAAAAGAGTTTCTGGGCCATTATTTTAGCAGGGATCTCATATCTGCAGGTCTTTCCCTGGAAGATTACGACAGGATAATCGAAGAAGAACTACCCATAATAGAAAAATGGAAGATGGTGGAACCTTACTGGAAAGTATCAAGATATACCGGTTACGGCAGGGCCCTGGATATTATAGCTAAGGATATATACGAGATTGATAAGATTGAAGGCTCAACTGTTGAAGAGCTTAATAATAAATTCTTAAAAACACTTAAACCAGGACACTTTAAAAAGATTCTCAAAGATAGATGTAAGATCAAGACCAGCCTTTTAAATGTAGAAACATTGGATAAAAAATATGATCCCAGGGAGGAACGTAGTATACATTGTGATAAGGAATTTTTTAGTCCCGTTTACAGAATAAAAGACCTGGTGCAGCCTAATTTCTGGTCCCAGATAGAAAAAGTAGAAAAACAGTCAGGTATCAGGATAACCTCTTTTTCCAGGTGGCTTGAGGCTGCCGAGACTATGATTGAAAAAGCTTATTCCATGGGAGCTATTGCTTTAAAGAACGGTCTGGCGTATCTCAGGACCTTAAAATATGAACGGGTTGAAAAATCTATTGCAGAAGAAGAGTTTAACAGAGTCTTCAGTACAAAGCATATGCCTGACTGGGATGACAGGCCAGCTCCTACAGGTAAAGCTTTCCAGGATTATATGTTTCATTTTATACTGGATATTGCCAACCGGAAGAACTTGATAATTCAGATACATACCGGTATACAGGAAGGAAGTGGAAATATACTATCCAATTCCAATCCTGAGCTCCTCTCCAATCTATTCCTTCAGTATCCGGATGTTACCTTTGATATATTTCATATAAGCTATCCTTACCAGAATGAGCTTACTGTGCTTGCTAAGAATTTTGCCAATGTATTTATTGATATGTGCTGGGCCCATATTGTATCTCCTAATGCTTCGGTAAATGCGCTTCTCGAATGGTTTGATACGGTGCCACTAAATAAGATATCTGCCTTTGGCGGGGATTATCTGTTTGTGGATGGAGTGTATGGACATCTTAAACTGGCTCAGCAGGATGTTTCCAGAGCACTTTCAATAAAAGTAGAGGAGGGGCTATTTGACATGGATAAGGCCAGGGATGTAGCTAAGATGCTGTTTTTTGACAATCCCAAAAATATATTCAGATTAAAAATATAGGAATAAATATTCTTCTTAAGGTAAATATAGTAAAACTCTGTTTCTGATTAAAAATATTTTAAAAGATAATACTTATAGAATTTCTCGTTTCCGAGGATAATGTAAAAAGAATATGTGTGAACAAATTATACTATTTGGAGGTTAATAGTATTGAAAGCCCTGCTCTGTTACAGTGAAAAAGACTTCAACATTGCATTCTAAAGGTTTCCCTTATATTAGTTGGCTTAAAAATGTCTGAGCTGGGACAATAATAGGGTCCTTATGTTTGAAGCAGTCTTCTGCAATATAATCCATATTGACCCAGTCCCATAAATATATTTTTGGTTCTTTTATTAAAGAGCGTGGAATATCTAAAATTAGTCAAGACCAATTTTAGATATATCTAATTTTAGTCAAATTACTGTCTTATTGAATTGCCCTCTTCCCAATATGATATTATTATCTTTTGTTTGTTTATCAATTTACCTGAAGAAATTCAAAAATCAGGCAGTTTAAAAAAATTGACACGATTAAATTTATTGTTATAATACTACAAGTCTTTAATTTATTTTTTTAATAAAATGATTGATGATATCATAAAAAAAATTCAAGAATCTGAAAAAAAGGCTAAGGATATACTTAGCCTGTCTAAGAGAGAATCCGCAGAAATTATTGAAAAAGCTTATCAGGATAGTAATGAAATCCTAAAAGATGCTGAAAAAGAAGTGAAGGAATTGATTAGCAAAGCTGAAGTGGAAGCAAAAGCGGATTCTAAAAAAGAAATTCAAAAGCTGCAGAAAGATTTTGAAAAGAAATCAGATAATATAAATGAAGAATATCTCCTAAAGGAAAAAGAAGCAATTGATAATATTGTTAAAAAGGTTTTAAATTAATGGCAGTTGCAAGATTAAGCAAACTTCTTATTGTTACTCATAAATCGGATGAAGAATCGGTTCTGAAGAAATTACAGAGCACAGCACTTGTAGAAATTAAACCGCTGGCTGATAAAATTGAAAAACCACTTTTAACCCCAACAAAAGTATCAGATGATGATATTAAAGTAAAAAAAGCTCTTAAAATATTAGAGAGCTATAAAAGCAAAGAAATGCTGCGGGTTGCTGCTAAAGCAGGAAAGTTAGTTATTAAAAAAAATGAATATGAGGAAATCCTAGCTAGCCAGCAATTTGAAGAAATAGTTGATAATATTTTAGACATAGAAAATGAAATAATTATTTCAGAATCAAAAGTTTCAGAAATTGAGCCCAAGATAAATCAGCTGGATACATGGTCTTCATTTAAAGGCAATCTTTGTGATATTGGCACAAGAGATATATATACTATCAAATTAGGGATAATTAAAAGCACGCCTGATGAATTTAGGGAAATTGTAGAAGATCTAAGCCAGAAAGTAGCATCAATTGAGAAGGTATCCCAGGATGGGGATATCATATATATAATTTTAGCCTATCATAATGATAGCAGGAAAGAAGTTGAAGAGTACTTAAATGATATATCTTTTGAAGAAGCTGAGCTGGTGGGTTATAAGGGTGCTATAAAAGAGAATTTAGCAGCACTTAAAAAGAACATAGAATATTTTAAAAATAAAAAAGCGAATCTTTTATCTGAGATTAATAAAATAACATTAGATTATGAGAAATGCCTTACTGTATATCTTGATTATCTTGAGAATAATATTGAAGTAGAGAATGCCATTAATTCCGGGTTTTCAACAGAGACAGTTTCATTTTATACGGCCTGGGTAAAGAAAAAAGAAAAAGAGGAGATTTTTTCAATAATTGAAAAGTTCAAGTTTACAAAAATCAGTGAAATAGAACCTGAAGAAGATGAAAACATTCCTATAATACTTGAGAATAAACCATTATTTAGACCATTTGAGATAATTATAAATCTTTATGGCGTCCCCAGGTATTTTGAGATAGACCCCTCAATGTTTGTTTCATTATTTTTTGCAGTATTTTTTGGCCTGTGCCTTACGGATGCTGGCTATGGCATAATTCTGGCATTACTTACCCTAATTTTTGCATTTAAGATGAAAGCTATTAAAAATTTTCTTATGCTTATATTTATTGGTGGAATATTTACAATAGTTGCAGGAGTATTATTTAATGGATGGTTTGGAGATTTACCAAAGTATATAGGTTTGGAACAGTTTTTTTTACGATTTGCTCTTCTTGGTGATCCTGTAAGTTCAAATGAGAGTGCAATGAATTTTTTTAGATTAGCGTTAATGCTTGGAGTTATCCATATTGTTTGTGGTCTGTTTATTAAGTTTTTTGATTCAATTCGCCGAAGGGACTGGGGAGGAGCATTTCTTGACGGCCTGCCATGGATTTTAATTATTGTTTCGCTTGTAGTAATATTTCTATCAATGGATATGGCTGTAAGCATGAATCTTGTTTCTGCTCCGATTTTCCCAGCTTCGATTGCACGCATACTTATATGGGTAATTTTAGCTGGCGCGGTTGTGATAATTTTCTTTGGTGCAAGAAGCGAAAAAAGCTGGGGATTTAGGATTTTTATGGGTTTTTTAAATCTTACAATTGTTAATGGGCTTACATCGTATCTTGGTGACTTTCTTTCATATATAAGGCTTATGGCGCTGGGACTTGTTACGGCTGGTATAGCTGTAGCAATAAATAAAATAGCATTTCAATTTCTTTCAATGCCATATATTGGTGTTGTTCTTATGATAATAATTCTTATAGGTGGTCATACATTTAATATAGGAATAAATATTCTTGGTGGTTTTGTTCATACGTTAAGGCTTCAATACGTTGAGTTTTTCCCAAAATTTTATTTGGGAGGCGGAAGGCCGTTTAAGGCATTAAGAGAAGAACATAAATATATAACATTGGTTGATGGATAATAGGAGGAAAAATGATTGAATTATCAGATTTGTCATTAGGTGTAACAATGTCAATACTGGGAGCAGGAATAGCAGTTATTATGGCTGGTATTGGTTCTATTATAGGTATTGGCTATCCTGGAAGGGCAGCTGCAGGTGTTCTTTCAGAGGATCCCACTAAATTCGGCAGCTTATTTTTACTTGTTGTGCTGCCTGGAACGCAGGGATTTTA
>JAUWCR010000216.1 GCA_030609215.1 Actinomycetes bacterium
GGGTAGTTACAAATTAGGGATAATCGGCTGTGGAAATATGGGTGAAGCGATACTCAAGGGAATACTGGACTGTTGTTTTTTAAAATCTAATGAAATAATATTCTATGATAATGATAATTACCGGAGCAGGTACATTAAAAATAATTATAAAATATATTCTGCTGAAGGAATTATTGAAGTCATAAAAAAGTCCAGGTATATATTACTGGCAGTAAAACCACAGAATCTGAAAATTGTATTGGACCAGATGAAGAGTTGTTTTAATTGCAGGATAAATTCAATTATCAGTATTGTTGCTGGGGTACCCACATATCATATAGAAAAAAAATTGAATTCAAATGTTTCAGTTATAAGAATAATGCCCAATACTCCTGCATTATTTAAAAAGGGTACAGCTGCGATAAGCGAGGGCAGATTTGCAAAAAGCAGGGACTTATTATTTTCGAAAAATTTAATAAAAAATATAGGTGATTATGTAATAATTGAAGAAAAGTACCAGAATATAGCGGCAGCTTTAAATGGAAGCGGACCAGCCTACTTTTTTCTTTTTTGTAAATATTTGGTTGAAGCTGGAATAAGAAATGGACTGGACCCAGAAATATCAAAAAAATTAGTAACCAGTACTATGATTGGGGCGGGAATAACTATTGAGAAATCTAGAATTGACCTTGATGGTTTAATAAAAAAGGTCGCATCTCCGGGTGGGACTACCGAGGAAGCCTTAAAAGAATTTAAGAGAAGGAAGCTGGATAAAATAATTTATAATGCTGTAGAAAGTGCAAAGAAAAGAGCATGCCAGTTGCAGAATTTTCTTGACTAAAGGAAATGTAATTGTAATGGGATTTTTTATTAGGCTGGTTATATTTTTTTTCAGGGTTTATATTGGTATAATATGTATAAGAGTAATTATATCGTGGTTTAGGATAAATCCAGGTGGTTTCTGGATCAGGGCTTATAAATTTTTAGTTGACATAACTGAACCATTTTTAATAATATTTAGGAAAATTGTACCATTAGTAAAGATCAGAAGGTTTTATATTGATCTTTCTTATATTGTAGCAATTATAATAATTGAGCTATTAATATTATTGTTGCGTTATATAGGTTATAGATATATGTAGATAAAAAATTTTGTCTGGAGGTAGTTATGAATATAAATGCAGAGAGTATCCAAAAAAAGGAATTTCATGTTGTATTCAAAGGATATAAACCGGAAGAGGTTGATAAATTTTTAGATATTCTTACAGTGGAATTTGGTAGATTGCATAAATCTCAAAGGCAGCTTCAGGAAAATTTGGAAAGACTAAAATATGATGGAAATAAGGAATCTGTTGAAATGAAAAGGGTTATTCAGGAAGCTCTTGTATCAGCACATAAGGTGGCAGAAGATATAAAACGAAAAGCAGAAAAAGAAGCAGAGGAAATAGTAAGAAATAAAATAGCAAAGGAAGAGGAGGCATATAAATACTTATTGGGTAAAAAAGCTCAATTAGAAGGAGATATAAAGAAACTAAACCAGGAATATGAAGACTTTAAAGGTAAGATTTCTAAAGTGGTGGATGATTTTAAAGAAACAACTTCAAAATTAGCAGACGAGAAATTTATTAAAATTCCTGAAATTGGTGAGAAGGTTCTTGATATTGATAAAATTAAAATAGGTGAAAGTGCAGAAGAAGAAAAGTTAATAGGTGAGGAGGAAAAAGAAAAGCCCATAGGAATAGGAGAAAAAGAAGAGGAAGAAGAAGAAAAGTTAATAGTTGAAGAGGAAAAAGAAGAGGAAGAAGAAGAGAAGAAAGAAGAATTAATAGGTGAGGAGGAAGAAGAAAAGCCCATAGGAATAGGAGAAAAAGAAGAGGAAGAAGAAGAAAAATATAAGCCAAAAAGAGTTAAGAAGAAAATAGACATAGCCAACCCGGATATAATTAATGATTTCTTTAAGACTGATGAAGACTGAAACAATTAAGTTAATTGTAAAGCCAAATTCTAAAGTTACCGGTGTTTATGGAATTTATATGAATAGAATAAAAATAAAACTGGCGGCTGCCCCGGAGAAAGGGAAAGCTAATAAAGAACTTATAAATTTTATTTCAGATAAAGTAGGTGTTCATAAAAAAAATATAAAAATTATTGCTGGTGAAAAATCGATTTACAAAGAGATCAGTATAAAATCAGATAAAAATTTAAATTTAACCTCAAGACTTCTTTCAAATTAAGTAAGTTTATGTCTTATTTAGCAGAACAAAGTACAGACTTATCTATAACTATCTTATAATTTAATTCATTATATATTAATTCTTCAGATTTAACCCATTAATAGTCAAGAAATCAGCACTTTTTATTGCATTAACATAGATTAACCGAGATTAACCATGCTATCTGTTGAAATAATTGATTGACAATTCAATATTATAATTCTATTATATATTTATATAAAATTTGAAGATATTGTATAATAATATTACATAAAAAATGGAAATAATTTTAGTCATAATAAAAGATAAGGAATTAATTAATAATATACCCAGAATAAAGCTGCAAAATCATAATATAGTAGTTTTAGGCAATAT
>JAUWCR010000186.1 GCA_030609215.1 Actinomycetes bacterium
AAAATAAAGCAGCTTCTTCTTTTTATCTGTAAGCAGTAATGAAAGCAATGCAAATATAATTATTGCTGCTATACTAATATAATATATTATTGTTATTATTAATTGATTTTGCATTATACCCAATCACTTAAACCAGAAATCTCTTACTGTATAATCTCTCTGCTTTATTAAATCCATTTTCTCAAACTTTAAATTCCGCCTCTTATACTCTGCAAGCTGATACCGGTATGTCATCTCAATTGCACCAATCTTACAAAACTCCACACAACTGCCGCAAAAGATACACTTATTTAAATCTATATAAAATTCTTCTAAAAATACTCTCCCTTTATCATCTATGCTTTTTTTAATATTTATACAATTCTCGGGACAAACTTTTTCACATAGTCCGCATCCATTACAAATAATTTCAAGAGTATCAAGGTCTAATTTCAGATGTAAAAGTCCCCTGCTGCCTTCAGGTATAATTATTTTTTCCTTAGGATAGACAACTGTTCTTGGCTTTTTAAATAAATTACCTAAGTTTATAAAAAAATTCTTAATAATTCTTAACATTAATACCTTTAAAATTAATAATTAACTACTCAAATAAAACTATATATATTTCTAAATACTAAAAAAGCTATTGTTAATATTAAATTTACAATCGAAACTGGAATAAGAAATCTCCAATTAATGCCAATTAAATACTCATAACTATCCAGCCCTGGGGTTGCCCTATCTATCAGTAGTAATACTATAAAAATAACATAGAATTTTAAAGCAAAAATAATTTCCCCTCTAATAAAATATATATTTTGCCAACCTCCAAGATAAAGAATAGTAAGAATGACTATAAGAAAAAATAAAATTGTATAACTTGAAAGCCTGCTAATAGCCCTTCCCATTCCACTGCCTTCCTTATCAATATTTTCAGTAAACAAAAATGTATTTCTTTTACTGATACCCATCAATTTCAATTGCAATAATATGGAAATAAAAAATATTAAAAAACCAAGTGGCTGGTAAACTATATTCCAAAAGTGGTATTGAAAATTAACAATTGCTTTTAAACTTAAAGTCTTATTAATAAGAACCACACTTGAAACATTAATTAAAATCGGAATAACAAAAGTCAACAATGCTCCAACCTTTTTTACAACCTGGCTGAATATGAAATTATATGAGGTTCTGCCAGCACAGGTAAAATTTAATAATAGCAGTATAATATAAGACGCTACAGCTGCTATTAAACTAAAATCTATATCTACTATAACTAAAGTTGCAGTAATAGGAATAATACTCCATATTAAAAAGGAAAATAAAAAAATGAAAAACTCCCAGATATTTAATTTATAATCCTTAGATAGATACTTAAATAATTTTAAAACCGGATAGGTAAAACCCCTGATCCTTGGAGTTACATATCCCCTTCTAAGTTCCATCCTTGCGATTAATTTATTGTTCAGATAAGAGCATATATATAAATTTATTCCAAAAATTAAACATAAATAAGCTATTTCTTTTAAAGTATCAACCATTTCATCTCCATCAGGAATGCATTATCTCCCCGGAACTTATATCCAGGCTTGCTAAAATTAAATTCAGATCTTCCAATTTATTATCCCTAAGCACCTCTTCACTTAAAAGAAGGCTATTCTTGGAAGGACCCATTATTACTAATGAGAGCAATTTATTTCCCTTAACTTCTATAAAAATTTTAAAATCCCCATGAGGGCATTCAATGCTCGAAGTCATAGCTGAAAATGGAAATTCAAAACTCGGCATGCTAATTATCTTCTTTAAAGAATCCTCTGGTATTTCACCTAATATCTGCCTTATTATACTAATAGACTGATATATTTCCTGGAATCTAATCAATACTCTGCTTAAGCAATCCCCATATTTTCCTACCGGAACTATAAAGGAAAAATTTTTATACATAAGTAGATTTCTATTTTTACGTAAATCATATCTAACACCTGATGCTCTTAAATTCGGGCCAGTTAGCCCAAATTCCAGAGCACTCTCCTTGTTAATAACACCAATATCCTTTAACTTTCCCGCGATAACAGCATTGCCTAAAAGCATTTTTTCTATTTTTACAGTATTTTTATACAGCACAGGTAAATTGCTTATTACAATATTTATATTTTCCTCACTAATATTTTTCCTTACCCCGCCTATCCTTATAAAGTTAGGTACAATTCGTGAACCTGTTATGAATTCTATTATTCTTAAAGCTCTCTCTTTCTCTGTAAGAGCTAGATTATAAATTACATCACAACCTAAAACTTTACTAATATTTACAATAAAATAAATATGATTTGAAATTCTATATAATTCACAAAGGAGCATTCTCATATATTGAGATCTCCTTGGAATCTTCATTTGCATTAAATCTTCAAAGCACATGCAAAAAGAAAGTTCTGGGAATATCCCAGCTCTGTAATCAAATCTGCTAACATAGGAAATCATGTTTATAATATTTAAATCATGGTAAAAATTATCAGAAACTGTCTTACAGATACCAGTATCTATATAAACATTCTCAATTTTATCCTCACAGGTAGAAAGATATATATCAAAGCAATCCATACCATCTAAATTCTGGCTAAATACAGTTGCATCTGAATATTTTAATTTTAGATCAGTTCTATCCCTATAAAAATCTGCAGCACGGTAAAATTTAGCAGTCAAATTTACAATCTCATCATATTCTTTCTTAAAATACTGTGGTGATATGCCTATCTTAATTAAAATGGAGAAGTTACTTACAACCGAATACAAACTAATAAGAACATAAACTTTATCATCACTTCTATACTTGGATATATCTTTTAAACTATGTATGTTAAATTCACTATTATTTTTTAATTCCTTTAACACATCATATAAGTCATCCTTATATATAATACAAAGTATTTCCTGTTTCAATTTATATATTCTTTTTATCTGATCCTTTAGATAATACTCTAAATTTTTTTCAAATCTCTCAATAAATACATACCTGTGAGATGAATAAATATTATTATAATTTTCTCTTGCCATTAGAAATATTAAACCTCTTCCCGCTGATCTTTATCCAACAATCTCAATATGGAATATATAAAAGCCTCAGGTCTTGGAGGACATCCTGGAATAAAAACATCAATAT
>JAUWCR010000088.1 GCA_030609215.1 Actinomycetes bacterium
GCACTACCTATATGCAAGAAACCGGTAGGGCTAGGTGCAAATCTTACTCTTGTATTGTTATTATATGATTTATCTTCCATTTGTTTATTTAATATCATAACGTTTTTAACTCATTAATAAAATATTTTATATAAAAAATATTAAGGATTTTATAGGACAGCAAAATAAAAATTGTATTGTGGCACATGCTGATTGTAAGGTATGATATTACAATAGATATTATTGTAATTCCTTATTTTGAATTAGGTGATAATATTTATGCTGGATGACATATGTCTTTAATGATTGATTGATAGATTGGAGAAAGATTGCAAAGCCAGAAAGAAATTTTAATAGGAGTAATAGAACAGATTAGCAGAAAGTTAATAGAAGCAGAAAAACAGTTAACTGAGCTGGATTCGCCTTTGGGAGATGCTGATTGTGGAGTGGGGGTAAAAAGAGGGTTTGAGGCAGTTCAAAAAATTATTCCCCAATTGAACTCATTAGATCTGTCAGATATATTAAAAAAGGTTGGATTTACATTAGCATATACTATAGGAGGTACATCTGGAGCTATGCTGGGTACAGGGTTTATAGAAACTGGTAAGAGCATAGAAGGAAAAGATGATCAAAATATTGCTATCTGGCCTGATGCTCTAGAGGATTCATTAGCTGTTATTAAAAGGAGGGGAGGAAATACCCAGGTAGGTGACAAAACTCTGGTAGATTCTCTTGAACCTGCTGTAATATCCATTAGAAATTCTGTAAATACCGGAGAAGCTAATATGGTTTCGATACTAGAAAAAGCTCTTGCTGCAGCTAAAGATGGCTCGGAAAAGAGTATAAATATGATTGCAAGGAAAGGAAGAGCTTCTTATCTTGGCGAAAGGAGTGTTGGTCACAGGGACCCTGGAACAGTTATAATTTGTATTATGTTTGATGCTGCTTTAGAATATTTAAAATCTAATGTTAATATTTAAAGCTTAAAAAATAAAATATTGGTTTTATTTAAGGGATGGATAAGTGAAGAAAATAATAAATAAACCTGAAGATGTTGTAGGTGAGATGCTAAAAGGACTTAAAGTATCAAATCCTAAGTCAATAGGTTTAATACCAGAAAAAAGGATAGTGTACAGGAAAGATCCATACCTAAATAAAGTTGGGATAATTTCAGGTTCTGGTAGCGGCCATGAGCCCGATCAGGCTTTTTTTGTTGGAAGAGGAATGCTTGATGCAGCCTGTGCAGGACCAGTATTTGCAGCACCCACCCTTGATGCTATAGTTGATTGTGCAAAGATTGTAGATAGGGGAAGAGGAGTTCTTTTTTTAGTTAAAAATTATACCGGGGATAGGGCTAATTTTGAGATGGCAAGCGAAATGCTTGAGTTTGAAAGTGGGCCAACTGTAGAGACAGTGATAATTAATGATGATGTTGCAGTAAAAGACAGCACTTTTACGGCTGGGAGAAGGGGAGTTGCAGGAGCTATATTTGTTTATAAAATAATTGGAGCAAAATCTGAGGAAGGATCTAACCTGGAAGATTTGGCAAGATTAGCAGAAGATGTAAATAATAATGTTAGGTCTATGGGTTTTGCCTTAAAACCATGCACAACTCCTGCCAAGGGTTCTCCTACATTTGAATTAGGTCCTGATGAAATGGAAGTGGGAGTGGGTCTTCATGGAGAGCCTGGCAGGGAAAGAACAGGTTACAGGAGAGCTAACATAATAATTAAAACTTTAACAGATGCAGTTATTAGCGACCTTCCTTTTCAGAAAAATGATGAAGTTGCGATTATTGTAAATGGTTTGGGTGGAACACCTATAAGTGAATTATATATAGCTGCAGGGATAGTACATGATATTTGTAAGAATAGCGGTATATATATATTTAAAACTTATGTTAACAATTATTGCACATCACTTGATATGGAAGGGTGTTCGGTAAGCTTGTTAAGACTTAATGAAGAATTTAAAAGGCTTTTAATTACTCCGGTTGATATACCCATCAGATATTTTTAAATTACACAGTTTAGATCTCTAAAAAACTTTTTAAACAATAAGTAAATTTTTTATGGATTTACCCATACTGTTATTTTCCTGATTATCTCAACTGGCAGATCACACATTGGATCCTGGCGGTGTGTATGTCCTTGCGGAACTTCTCCAAAAGGTTCATTTTTGTATTCTATATGAGTATAACCTGATTCAATTAAAATATGATTAGCCTCATTTATTGGAAGAAGCGACACCATTGGCATAATAGGTATGTCTTCAGGCATGACAGGCGCTTGATTCCTGGGATCTGCACCATAACGATATTGATTTATTGTTATCTGTTCCAGTGGTGTAAATCTATTTGGAATCATAATCTCACCTGTTTCAGGATTGGCTGTAATCTGGATACTAACTGTATCTTCCTGCGGCCGAATAAATTCTTCAACAGGTAAATTTTTTATTGCTTCCTCCATAAATAGTTTCCATATCATTGCAGGGTGAGCTCCACCCTGAACTCTCATATCATGGATTACTCCCATTTTAATATTTTCTTCAGGATATCCAATCCATACACATGCAGCAAGGTTTGGTGTAAATCCTGCAAACCATGCATTCTCAGCTTCCTGTGTTGTTCCAGTTTTGCCAGCACATGGCCTATCGTCAAGTCTTGCTCTTGTACCTGTGCCTCTTAGCATAACCTGCTGCAGTATTTCTATTGCTCTATATGCGTTTATTGCTGATAAGACCTGGATTTTTTCTTCTTCATATTCTTGAAGTATATTTCCATCTTTATCGGTAACTTTCAGTATTGCTACGGGATCATGCCTAACACCATAATTTGCAATTGTTGAGAATGCAGTGCAAGTTTCCAATGTTGATACCCCAATTGTAAGACCGCCAAGTCCGATTGCAGGATAAGGATTAAGTGGAGTTGTTATACCCATGTCCTTAGCCATTTTTACAACGCTGTAAGCTCCAACTCTCATAATAACCTGAGCGTAAACAACATTTACTGATTTAACTGTTGCTTCAAATATAGAAAGCTCATTAACTTCATAACTTGTTCCCAGGTAATTTGATACTTCCCAGGGCTCACTGCCAACTATATCAAATACCACGGTACCATTTGGGTTGAAAGTCGTATATGGGCTTATACCTTGTTCAAGTGCGGCCATTAGAGCAAATATTTTAAATATTGAACCAGGTTGTCTTTTGCCCTGTGTTGCCAGATTAAATTTCATCTCGCTAAAGTCTTTCCCCCCAACCATTGCTTTTATAAAGCCATTTCTGGGGTCCATAGAAACAAGAGCTGCAGTAGGGTCTTCAGGGTCGGGCAGTATTTCATGTATCGCATTTTCAGCTGCTGTCTGCATATCTGGTTCTAATGTTGTATATATATTGAATCCACCTCTAAATACTCTATTTACTCCATATTCTTCAATTAATTTCTGTTTAACATATTCAACAAAGTAAAGGGCAAAGCCTTTTTCTGTTTCTTCCTGGGGTCTTTCTAGTAATATAGGCTGTCTAATTGCATAATTGTATTCTTCTTCTGTAATGTAATTTAATTCAAGCATTTTTGCCAGCACTGTATTTCTTCTTTCAAGAGGTGCAACCTTATCAATATAAGGTGATTTGCTGGGAATCTGTGGCAGTCCTGCAATTAAAGCACATTCTGCGAGATTTAAATACTCAACATTCTTATTAAAATAAATTTTTGATGCAGCTTGAACTCCATAAGCTCCTTCTCCAAAATATACTGTGTTTAAATACATTTCCAGTATTTCATCCTTTGTATAAATTTTTTCCAGCTGATATGACAGGGTTGCTTCTTTAATTTTTCTTTCGTATGTTATATCTGTTTTCTCCTCAGGGATATAAACATTTTTTACATACTGCTGGGTTAAGGTGCTGGCTCCCTGTGAAATATAGCCTGTCTGTAAATTTATTAAAAAACTTCTTATAATACCTTCAATGTCCACACCGGTGTGCTGATAAAATCTTTCATCTTCAATTGCAATGACAGCATTTTTTAAATTTTGTGGAACCTGTTCTAGTGCTACAATTTCTCTATTCTCTTCTCCGTGAAAGGTTGCAATCAATGTTCCGTCAGCAGCATATATTCTAGAGGTCAAAGCATTTTCAGTAGGTGAAAAATCTTCAAGGTCGGGCAGATCGCTAAAAAAATCTAAAATAACTCCTGCAGCCATTAAAGATAATCCTGAAAAAGCAACGAAAGAAGTAATTGAACTTATAAGTATAATTACAATGAAAGCAATTAGTATTTTTACTATAATATTACTCTTTTTGTGTTTCCTTCTTAGCCTTGACATAATAGTTTAAAAATGATTATTTAAAAATTAATTTTATTTGCAATTGCAATGTTTTATATTATCAAACCTTAAACAAAATTGATATTATAAAATACTGATGCTTATTGTAAAGAAGAGTATGATTTAATATAGGGAAAAATGTATTGCCTAATGACAATTACATATTGCATTAATGCAAGAAATTGCATACAATATATCTTAAGAATATGAAGAAGTGTTAGCCTAATCAGGCAATATTATAATAAAAGAGGTAAGGTAAATGAGAAAAATTTTTGTAGGCGCTGCATGGAAAATGAATAAGACAGTTGACGAAAGCATTGATTATGCGAAGAAACTGGTTAGATTTATTGATGATAATCTAAGCGAATCAAAGTATATAGACGTTTTTGTTCTTCCTACTTTCCTGGCACTTTATCCTTTTTCCATGTTAATGAGTAATTCTAAGCTAAAGTATGGTGCACAGAATTGTTTCTATGAAGATGAGGGAGCTTACACTGGAGAAATAAGCCCAATGCATTTAAAAGACATTGGATGCACTTATGTGGAGCTTGGACATCCAGAGAGGCGAAATATTTTAAAAGAAGATGATAGTATAATAAACAAGAAAGTTATTGCCTGCCTGAGGAATGATTTAATGCCTATATTATGCATTGGAGAAGAGGAGAGGTGTGCTGATATAAAAAAGGTAAAAAGATTTTTAAAAAATCAGCTTTTTTCTAATCTGAACGGTGTGGCCAGAAATGATATTGGAAAAGTTATAGTAGCTTATGAGCCTGTTTGGGCAATTGGTGCGGAGTGTGCTGCACCTGTTGATTATATATATGATATGCTTGGATATTTAAGGGAACTCTTAGCAAAAGAATATGGAGAAGAAGCAGGTAAGGATCAGATTATTTTTTATGGCGGCAGTGTTAATTTAGAAAGTTCCAGAGAAATACTGGAACTTACCAATAATAATGGGATTTTTATTGGAAGAGCTGGCCTTAATTATAATTTTTTTACAGGCATGGTTAAAAATGCTTTGAATGTTGAAAGAAATATGAGAGAAATTGAAAAAAATAATAAAAGCAGGTAAGGGAATAAATAATATGAGGAAACTCTCAAAAGAAGAACAAAAAAAAATAATTAATAAGTCTTACAATAGCAGGATAAATATTTTAAAAATGATGAGATATGGTGAGGCACATATTGGAGGAGCATATTCAAGTCTGGATATAATGACAGTTCTATATGACAAGATACTTAAGCATGATCCAGATAATCCAAAGTGGGAAGATAGGGATAGGTTTATTCTATCAGCAGGACATAAATGCATGGCATTATATGCCACACTTGCAGATCAGGGTTATTTTAATGAAGATATTCTATGGACATACAATACTCTAAACACGCGGGTTCAAATGCATCCTGATGAAAAAATGCTGCCTGGAGTGGAATTTCCGACAGGCTCTCTTGGTCATGGTTTTCCTGTGGGAAATGGTATTGCTCTGGTTGCAAAACTGGACAATAGAGATTTTAGGGTTTTTGTAATGCTGGGTGATGGTGAATGCGGTGAGGGAAGCATATGGGAGGCAGCTATGGCTGCAGCTCATCACAGGCTTGATAACCTGATAGTTGTTATTGATAGAAACGGTCTGCAGGTAAATGGCAGAACAGTTGAAATTATGAATACAGCAGTACTGGAAGACAAATTTACTTCCTTTGGCTGGGAAGTAAAAACTATAGATGGACATAATATAGGGCAGATTTATGAAAGTCTATCTGCGGTTCCTTTTAGAGATGGGAAACCTTCATGCATAGTTGCAGATACTATTAAATGCAGAGGTCTTACATTTGGAGAGGATAAATTTAATTTTCACCACTGGCACTGTGAAGCTGATGAAATAGATAATGCT
>JAUWCR010000071.1 GCA_030609215.1 Actinomycetes bacterium
ACTGTTAGTACTGCAAGAAATAAATATAATTTTTTCCTTTTCACATTAACCTCCAAGGGTATGTATGTAAATAAATATTTTAAAATTATACTATTATTTTATAATTAATTGAAACTTTATATTCAGAATGTTTATTAGTAAGAAAAATGATATATATGATTCAATATTTTTATACTAAAGATTAAAAAGTAATTATTTTCCTGCCCTCTTTAATATAAGCAGTAAATGCTTCCCCAATATACTTTACATCCACACCTAGTTGTTGGAGTCTATCTGAGACTCCACTCATATCTGTACAAGCTTTGCAAGCTTCAACAACTATACCAGCTTCTTTTATTCTGCTAAGATACTCCTGAAGTTCATAGTCCTGACTTAGTAAATCTGACGAGGGTCCCCAAATTATTAGTGTTATTTCATCCCACCATCCATTTAACTTTGAATTTAAGGCATACATAAAAACCATTTTTAAAGCGACTTCCCTATCTCCGCTAGACCATACTATTACCAATTTTTTATTATCATCCATTTTCGGACCTCCGTGTAATAATTTATTAATAATTACTAAATTAGTCTTATATTTACATTTTCCTAAAATTCCAAATATAATCTTTCTTTAAGCTATTATCATGAATTAAAGTATTAAAGATTTCATTTTCGAATCTAAAATTATAACTTTTTATTATTTCTTTAAGTTTATTCTTATCTGTGTTATCTGTGTGCTCCGGGTAAACTGAAATTAAACTATTATCTTTTGAAATTCTATTAACTTCACCAAGTAGTTTTAATAATTTCACGTCTTTAATAGAAAAATACCAGAATATGTCATAAAGAAGTATCACATCTATAGATTCATCCGGTAATGGTATAACTTTTACAAATTCCTTTTCTATTATCTTGATGTTTTTAAGATTTTCTAAACTAGACTTCTTTTTTAATATATCAAGTTTATTTTTATTCATATCCATAGCATAAACCATGCTATTTTTACTTGCAACCTTGGCAGCTGGTATAGTATAGTTTCCTTCACCGCAGCAGCAATCAAAAATTATATCTCCCTTTTTAACCCCAACTTCCTTTAGAAATTTTACACCTAACTCTTTTGCCCATTTATCCATTTTAATCATTTTTTTTGATAGTATTATATAATTAATTTATCAAAAAAATAAACAAAAAAATATTTATCTGCTTTAAAATATATTTAATTGAAGTAGTAATGGAAAATTTAAAAAAAATACTTGCATAACCTAGTTATTACCTAATATAATT
The DNA here is from genome assembly GCA_030609215.1 of Actinomycetes bacterium. Taxonomy (GTDB): domain Bacteria; phylum Actinomycetota; class Humimicrobiia; order Humimicrobiales; family Humimicrobiaceae; genus JADHVM01. The sequence continues at coordinate 1,267 of JAUWCR010000071.1, forward strand.
AGTCGTTATTATTATAAATATTTTTAAATTAATTAGAAGGGGTGATTACTATGATGGGACAGGAAAAAAAGCCAATAGAAGAAGTCTTGGATTCTCTTGATGGCAAAAAAAAGATTGCTGTTATTGGTTGTGGAGGATGTTCAACAGTATTTCATACTGGCGGCATAGAAGAAGTAAATGAAATGGCAGAAATTTTAACCAAACAAGGGAAAAAGGTTACACCAATTGGTCTTCCTTTTGCTGTATTTGCCTGCTATAAACCATTTAGCTCTATGTTTGTAGAAAAATTTAAGAAAGACTTAAAGGAGTGCGATGCTGTGCTTATGATGAGCTGTGGAGATGGACTGCAGACTATAAGAGAAATCTTAGACGAAGAGTTGGGAGTTGAAAAGCCAATATATCCTGCAACTAATGCTTTAGGAGTCTCTGGCGGAGGTCCTGCTAAATTTATTGAAAAATGCCAGGCATGTGGAGATTGTGTAGTAGGAAAAACTGCAGGAATATGTCCATTGACTGAGTGTCCCAAAGGGTTGTTAAATGGACCATGCGGTGGAACTAGGCAAGATGGTAAATGTGAGGTTGATCCTGAAAAAGACTGTGCTTGGAACCTAATTTATAACCGACTAAAAAATATTGGGGAACTGGATAAAATAAATAATTTTGTAGAATCTCATGACTGGAGTAAAGTAACAAGACCAAGAGTTTTCGAAAGAGAACCTTTAGATATACATAAACATCTTGGAAGAACTAAAGAAGTAATAGAATCACTAGGAATTTAGAAAGGATATAAAAATGAAAGCAAATAGTAATCTTAAAAGAGTACTCGACTCTGGCAAATTTGCAGTTACTGCCGAACTCGGTCCTCCTGCCAGTACTGATAGTAAAATTATAAATAAAAAAGCTAAAATACTAAAAGGGTCTATTGATGCTTTTAATGTAACAGATGGACAAACTGCAGTAGTTAGAATGGCTAGTTGGGCCACTTGTCTTATAGCAAAACAACAAGGATTAGAACCTATAGTTCAAATGACTACCAGAGATAGAAATAGAATTGCACTTCAAATGGATATATTAGGCGTTGCAGCGCTTGGAATAAAAAACATTCTATGCCTCACCGGAGACCATACAAGTTTTGGGAATCATCCCAAAGCAAAAGGTGTATGGGATGTTGATTCTATTCAACTAATAAGAATAGTTAAAAAAATGAGGGATGAAAATAAATTTGCTAGTGGAGACGAGATGGATGTATCTCCTTCTCTTTATATAGGAGCATCAGCAAATCCTTTTGCAGAACCTTTTGAATTTAGAGTACCAAGACTAGCTAAGAAAGTCGCTGAAGGAGCAGATTTCATTCAAACTCAATGTATCTTCAATATCCAAAAATTTACTGAATGGATGAAAATTGTTTGTGAAAAAGGCTTACATACCAAAGTAAAGATTCTTGCTGGAATAACTCCAATAAAATCCATCGGAGCTGCCAAATATATGAAAAACAAAGTTCCAGGTATGGATGTTCCCGATAGTCTCATTGATAGATTAGAATCAGTTCCAAAGGAAAATGTTTCTAAAGAAGGAATTAAGATTGCAGTAGAAACAATTCAAAAATTACAACAAGTAGAAGGAGTTGCTGGCATACATTTAATGGCTATTGAATGGGAAGAGATTGTTCCAGAAATTATAAAATCAGCAGGCTTGTATCCACGACCATAAAATATTCTTTAAGGTTTTAGTAATAAAAATATAAATGAGCTTGCGCACCTATCTTTTTATGGATAAAGCTTTAGGATATTTTCTTTGTTAATCCTTCGGGTGTGGATAAGACTGGATATATATGTAATATAGCCTATTCTTTTAAAATAAAGGAATAGGCTATATTTCTGAGCCCTAAATATGAGCTTACAATCATTTAGTAAATTCTTCGATATATTCTTCTGCAATTATTTCCCAGCTATATTTCTCCTCAATAAATTGTCTGCACTTCTTTTTAAATTCTATACTTTTTCTCTTTTCATAATTAAGAATAGTAATAATGCTAGCTGCAAGATTTTCAACAAGCTCATCATTTACATAAAGTTTAGGCATATTTCTTAACAAGTCTTCATTGAAAAAATTTATCATACTATCATATAATTCTCTAAATCCTGCATTATAAGTAATGACAGGAAAAATCCCTGAAGATAAAGCTTCTATAGCTACAACACCAAAAGCTTCAGTAAAGATTGAAGGTGAAGTAAAAACATCAGCCACAGGCAGTAAATATCTCAATTCTTCATGCGACATTATTCCTGTAAAGTGTGTACGACCTGTAATAGGAAGCTTCCTAGCATCTCTAAAATATAAGCCATATTTTCCCTTTTCCTTTAAACTTTTAATAAACATAGAGCATACTCCTGGAGTTTTAACTTCAGATCCAGCATCCAGTTTTAAATGATTCACAATCATATACTCAAAAAGTTCACTGTTGCCTGTGCTTAGTGAAAAGATTAGAGCCTGTAAAATTTCTTTTGACTTTCCAAAGCCAGTAAAAACAAACCTTGCTTCTGGGACTTTCTTTAAAATTATAGGAATGGCAGCAATTATTGCCTGGATACCTTTTGTCCAAAGATATTTTCCAACAAAAAGTACGATTTTATCTTTTTTGCAATTAATACTGTTTAGGGTATCCAGTATATCACTATCAGGATGAAGATAATTATACTTTCCGGAAGCTGCATGAAAAATCTGTCTTATCTGAGGGTCCGGAGACAAATATTTAATCTTTTCTATAAGTTTTTGCTTTTGCAAAACACTCTCACCTTGATTTAGAGCCTTTATTTTTTTTCCCATTATATTTTTTAAAGAAGAAATAAGTTTATCTCTATTGTTAGAGGACATTAAAAATAAGTTAAGGTCAACACCTGCAGGTATTACTTTTATTTCTGGCTTTAATACTGCTTTTTTATTTTTAAAATATTCATATAACTCTTCTGCATTATATTCTGACACAGCCACGATTTTCTTTGCATTATTTAACCCTATCTTTGCATACTCAAATAGTATTTTACTTTTTTTAACACTAAAATTTAAGGCACTGCCGTGAAGAGACACAATATAAGGTATATTTTTCTTTATGGCAGCAAGATAAGCTATATAGGGCTGCATAATGCAATGATTTGTCTGAATAAAATCAATATGATAATTTCTAATGATTGTTCCCAGGGCAGTTACATTCTTTAAGATAAAATTTTCAACTTCATCCAAACTTGATTCCTGAAATGTCTCTACAATGCTGAATTCTTCATACCTGTCCTTAACATATACAAACAGCTTTCCATCAAGGTCAGGTTTAAATACTCTACACATTCCAGGGAAGGAGGTCTTGCGATTAAACTTTCTTTTATAATTTTTATTGGTTTTACTAAAAATATAAACTTCATTTACAAAATTAATTCCTTCAGCATGCGGCTCCTGGCACATAATAAATATATTATGACCCATTGAGCATAATTTTCCTGCAAGGTTCTTTACATAAATATTGCTTCCAGTTCCTGTTAAAAGATAGCCATGGACAAGGCAGATATTCATAATCTTTTTAAAAATAAATAAAAATTTAATATAAAATCAGTTTAAATATATCAGCCCAATTCAAGAATAATTAATAAATCTCTAATTAATCACAAACAGCATTTTCAATGGTATCCAGTTCTTTCCTTCCAACATAAGGAGTGAACCCATGTGCTTTAGCCATTTCAATAAAAGAACATTTTTTATCATTTTCAGTTGTATAGCTTATAGCCAGAACAAACTTATCAGCTTCAATCACTTTTTTTAAATAATTTAGAGCATAATTTAAACCATCTTCATCCTGTAAATTATTATCAACATACCATAGGTTTTCCCGGCCTATCCCATCAATAGCCTGCAGGTAATCTTCTTTATCTACCAGCTCTTCAGCATTTTGAGGCACAACTAAAAAATTATTATATTTATCTTTTGCTCTTTTTGAGATATTTATTACAAAATCAATCATTTCTTCTTCTGCAAAATCTGCACATTCTCCCTCATAGTATTTACAAGCATCAATGATATCTAAATAAACTCCGTCATAGCCTCTCTCCATTATCTGATCTAATCTACCAAATACTATCTCCTGCCACTCATTATCCCAATATTTAACTTTATAATTTCCAGCCCAATCTGGATTTTCTTCATCTAAAAAAGCTGGACATCCAACCTCCCAGCCTTCCTGCCAGTAGTCCCTGTATATCTCAGCCTCGCCAATGCTGAGATACGCAAGTAATATTTTATTATCCTTATGCAGAATCTCCAGCTGCTCTTTTGTTAGGCCGCAATCATCCGGGCCAACAATTGCTATATCAAATTCTTCATCTTCCAATTTTAAAAAACATATATTTTGTAAAACACAAATGAATTTTGCGTCAGCATCAAATAACTTATGCGAATTTGGCTCCATATGATTATCCTTCTCCGGGCAATCATTTTTATCTGGATTATTTCCTTCCATACCCTTTTCTTCTGCACCTTTTTCAGAAATCATCCCAACCCGTTTATATTGTAATGATTTTACTGGAACACAGGACAAAGTGAGACAAGCTATAGCTAACAAACAAATTACAGTTGCAATAATAATTGCTAAAAATTTTACTTTTTTAAACACTTAAACCACTACTCGTCTTTAGGAGTAAAAAAATTAACTAAATGCGTAAAAAGACCTCTTTTTTCTCTGTAAATAACAGGCTGGCCGCAAAAAGTATGATAATGAATATTTCTTAAATATATTACCAGCTCTATAATTGCTACAATCAATGATACAAAAACTGAAAGGAAAAATCCCATACCGTAAACGCTTTCTGAATACTGTATTGTTAGCCATGTAAATACTCCATTTGTTAGAAGAAAAGTAGAAGATACAAACAGAGCACCCTTTCTGTCTTCAAAATATAAAAGAATCATAATAATAATTAGTAAAATTATATTTAAAAAAGCTCCAAGTACAAGCAGATTAAAAATATCTAAAGACAGCTGGGATAGACCCAATTTTGGAAGAACATAATATCCAACAGCAATAAAAACTAAAGAGACGAACAGTTGGATTTCAATAATATTTCTTATCTCTGCCCACAGTACCCTTGTCATATCTTTCCTGGCATTTTCAATATCGCTAAAATTACCCCTGCTGGTAATAAGAGAATAGTATGTTTGATATTTCTCATAAAAAGATGTTTCAACTGAAACAACAAATACTACCATTGAAGACATAATAGATAAAAAAGCATAGAAAGTTGGAACATCATACGTTGGTGCATAAATATATGTTGATTCAACAACCACTCCTAACTTGCTATTCCAGAAAAGAAAATTATGACTGTACAAGGCCAATGTATAAAATAGAGAAGTATAAAAAATTGATGAATATTTATCAAAATAGGTTAAGAAGTTAAAATACTTCTTTACTGATTTTTTAAAATACCTCTTAAGGTGAGTCATTAGTAAAGTTATTATTACAAAAAACCCTATAT